>NZ_JBMDIJ010000032.1:0-62443 GCF_057808595.1 Pseudomonas sp. FG98
CTGTGGCTTTGTGGTTGATCTCAAGTTGTGTAGATACCCATGCAGCGATGAGGCCAGTCCTGACAACCTCTTTGTCAGTACCGGCCAAATCGCTGGCAAGCCAGCTCCCACAGGGTTCAGCCGTGCCTGGAAAAGCCTGCAGAAATACCCCTGAAAGTGCCTTGACAGCCCTCCCAACCACTCCATATTCTCACCAGCCAGAGAAACACTGTTTCTACAAAAAGAACAAAACACATTGCTCACTGCCGACAACAATTCCCATAACAGAGAGACGCAATGAACCTGATCTCCCGTCGCACCTTCGCCAGCGAACAGGACAGCCTCCTGTACAACCGCATCGCCTGGCGCATCCTCCCCTTCCTTTTCGTGCTCTACGTGGTGGCCTTCCTCGACCGGGTCAACGTCGGCTTCGCCAAGTTGCAGATGGCCGCCGATATCGGCCTCAGCGACATGGCCTTCGGCTTCGGCGCCGGGGTGTTCTTCCTCGGCTACTGCCTGTTCGAGATCCCCAGCAACATGATGCTGCAGAAGGTCGGCGCACGGCTGTGGATCACCCGCATCATGGTCGCCTGGGGCCTGATCTCGACCTCGATGATGTTCGTCTCCAGCCCGACCTCCTTCTACATCCTGCGCTTTCTGCTGGGGGTCGCCGAAGCCGGTTTCTACCCCGGCGTGGTGCTCTACCTGACCTACTGGCTGCCGGCCTACGCCCAGTCCCAGGGCCTGGCCTGCCTGAGCCTCGGCGTGGGCATCGCCGGGGTGATCGGCGGGCCACTGTCGGGCTGGATCATGCAGACCTTCGCCGGCATGCACGGCCTGGCCGGCTGGCAGTGGCTGTTCCTGCTCGAAGGCCTGCCGGCGGTGATCCTCGGTATCGTGGTGTTCTTCTATCTCGACGACCGTCCGGGCAAGGTGCGCTGGCTGAGCAAGGAGCAGAACGCCAGGGTGGTGGCCGATCTCGACCGTCAACGCCAGGGCTTCGAGCAGGCCGGCGCCACCCACACCTTCGCCAGCGCTTTCCGCCATCGAGGCCTGTGGTGCCTGGTGTTCGTCAACTTCGCCCTGCTCTGCGGCACCTACGGCGTGTCGTTCTGGTTGCCGCAGATCATCCGCAGCCTCGGCGAGCAGTCGCTCTTGCAGACCGGGCTGATCTCGGCCATTCCCTTCGCCGTGGCCTCGGTGTGCATGCTGATCGTCGGCAAGCACTCCGACCGCACCCGCGAGCGGCGCTGGCACGCGTCGCTGTCGATACTCGCCGCCTGCATTGGCCTGATTCTCAGCGCCGCGCTGCATGCCCAGCCGTTCCTTTGCCTGTTCAGCCTGTGCATCGCCATGGCCGGCTGCCTGTCGGCGTTCAACGTGCTCTGGGCGATCCCCGGCACCCTGCTGACCGGCAGCGCCACCGCCGCCGGCATCGCCCTGATGACCACCGTGGGCAACCTCGGCGGCTATGCCAGCCCGTTCATGATGGGCTGGGTCAAGTCGGCCAGCGGCCATCTGGAGTACGGCCTGTACATCCTCGCCGCCCTGACCTTCGCCGCGGCCCTGGTGATGGCGCGTCTGCGCCCGCAAGCCCAGCCCGCCTTCGCCGCCTCGCACTAAGGAGCCGCCATGAGCGCTACCGGTTTTTTCCATGACGAACACTGTTTCTGGCACAGCGGCGGCATGTTCGCCCTGACCCTGCCGGTCGGCGGCTGGGTCGAACCGCCCTCGGGCTCGGCCCATGCCGAATCGCCGGAGTCCAAACGGCGCCTGAAGAACCTGGTGGAGGTCTCCGGACTCGGTCGCCAGCTGCGCCAGCATGGCGGCGAGCCGGTGTCGATGACGCAGATGCTGCGGGTACATACACCCGGCTATCTGGAGCGTTTCCGCCAACTGTGCGAGCGCGGCGGCGGTCTGCTCGACCCCGGCGCCCCGGTCGGACCGGATACCTGGCAGGTCGCGCGGGTCTCCGCCGGGCTGGTGTGCAACGCGGTGCGCCAGGTGCTGCACGGCGAATGCCGCAACGCCTATGTGCTGAGCCGGCCGCCGGGACACCACTGCCTGGCCGACCAGGCCATGGGCTTCTGCTACCTGAACAATATCGCCATCGCCATCGAGGAGGCCCGTGAGCAATTCGGCACGCTGCGGGTCGCCGTGCTCGACTGGGACGTGCACCACGGCAACGGCACCCAGTCGATCTACTACCAGCGCGACGATGTGCTGACCCTGTCGATCCACCAGCAGCGCGCCTACCCACGCGGCTATACCGGCGAAGACGATATCGGCAGCGGCGCCGGACACGGCTGCAACCTGAATATCGCCCTGCCCCCGGGCAGCGGTCACGACGCCTACCTGCATGCGATGCACAGCCTGGTAGTGCCGGCCCTGGAAGCCTTCGAGCCGCAACTGATCATCGTTGCCTGTGGTTATGACGCCAACGGCGTCGACCCGCTGGGACGCATGCTGCTGCACAGCGACAGCTTCCGCGTGCTGACCCGCATCACCCGGGAAGTGGCCGAACGCCTGTGCCAGGGCAAGCTGGTGCTGGTTCACGAAGGTGGCTACGCCGAAGCCTACGTGCCGTTCTGCGGCCTGGCGGCGATCGAGGAACTGGCCGGCGTGCGTACCGCGGTGGCCGACCCGATGCTCGACATGCTGGTTGCCCAGCAGCCGGATGCCGATTGCGTTGCCTTCCAGCGCGACGTCATCGACCGTGGCGCGCGGCGCTGGCGCCAGCGGGTCGAGGGTTCCTGAGCCCCGCCGCCCTACTCCTTTTCGCTTCACCACCCCTGCGGTCCACGCCCTGTTCCGATCCCGGAGCAGGCCGCGTGCCCGCGCACCTGCCTGGAAACCTAAAACAATGAACGGCAAAACCCTTCTCGCCCTGGCGATCCCCTGCGTCCTTCCCTTCAACGCCCTGGCCGAGGGCGGTGGCTTCGTCGAGGACGCGCACTTCTCGATCAAGGCCCGCAACTTCTATATGAACCGCAACTTCCTCGACGACCGCACCGCGCAGAACTACTCGGAGGAATGGGCCCAGGGCTTTATCGGCGTATTCGAATCCGGCTTCACCCAGGGCACGGTCGGCCTTGGCGTCGATGCCATCGGCCTGCTCGGCATCAAGCTCGACACCGGCAATGGCCGCAAGGGCGGCGGCACCCTGTTGCTGGAAGAGGACAGCGACGGCGCCAAGGACAGCTACGGCTATGGCGGCGCAGCGATCAAGGCGAGGATTTCCAATACCGTGCTCAAGTACGGCGATCAGTTGATGAACCTGCCGGTCCTCGCTACCAGCGACAACCGCCTGCTCCCGGAAACCACCCAGGGCTGGCTGCTGACCAGCAAGGAAATCGAAGGACTGACCCTGCATGCCGGCCACTTCACCGCCCTGCGTAGCCGCGATCAGAGCGAGCACGACAGCGGCGGCATGACCAGCCTCGACCTGGTCGGCGGCAACTACCAGTTCAACCGCGACCTCAGTGCCCGCCTGTACCACTCGGATGTCGACGACTACTGGCGCAAGACCTATGCCGGCGCCACCGCGCAATGGCAACTGGCGCCCAGCTGGTTGGCCAAGTTCGACTTCAACGGCTACGACACCCGCAGCCAGGGTCGGGCGCTGGGCGGCAAGCTGGACAACCGTATCTGGAGCCTCTCGGCAACACTGAACTACGGGCCGCACAGCGTGATGATCGCCCACCAGCGGGTCAGCGGCGACGGCAACTACAGCTATGGCGTGGACGGCAACAGCACGGTGTTCCTGGCCAACTCGGTACAGTACTCGGACTTCAACTACGAGAACGAGCGCTCGTGGCAGGCGCGCTATGACTTCGACTTCGCCGCGCTGGGCGTGCCGGGGCTGACCTTCATGACCCGCTACCTGCGCGGCACCGATTTCCACACCGCGCAGACCGACAATGGCCGCGCCTGGGAGCGGGATATCGACGTCAAGTACGTGGTGCAATCGGGCAGTGCCAAGGACCTGTCCTTCCGCGTGCGCCAGGCCAGCTTCCGCAGTCCGGACCGGGGGTTGAACTTCAATGAGGTGCGGCTGATTACCGAGTATCCACTCAACATCTTCTGAGGATTCAAGGGACTCATCGCTGGCAAGCCAGCTCCCACAGTGACCGCGTACACCGCTGGACCTGTGGGAGCTGGCTTGCCAGCGATTGCGGTAGTGAATCACTCACTACAGTCGCTGATACGTCCCCGCATGCAGCCGCTCGCTGATCTCCGCCGCAGCCGATTGCAACTCCCGCAACATCGCCGCCGGCGGCGGTGACGGGATCGCCGCACTCGGTCCGACAATGCCGATAGTCCCGACGATCTGGTCGTTCTCCCTGAACAGCGGGCAGCACAAGGCATTGATCCCCAAAGTCACCTCCCCGTCCGCATCGTCGTAAAGCCGCTGGCGAATCAGCTCCAGACGCGCCGCCAGCGCCTCCGGCTCGTGCAGGGTGCGCTCGGTCAGTTGCGGCATCTTGCGCCGCATCACCCGCTGCTGGCTGGCGGCATCGGCGAAGGCCAGCACCGTGCGGCCCTGGGCCGAGCAGTACGGCAGCACGCGGTTGCCCGGCTTGACCGAGATGCACACGTTGGCCTTGGATTCGACGCAGGACACCACCAGCGCGGTGTCATGAGTGGCCACGGCGAGCAAGGCGGTCTGCCCGGTGGCGTCGCGGATGCGGGTGAGATAGGGGTCGGCGATGGCACGCAGGTCGAACTGCTCGCCAGCCGCCTCGCCATAGGCCACCAGGCGCGCGCCGAGCATGTACTTCTCGCTGGCCGGGTCCTGTTCGAGGATGCCCAGCTGGCGCATCGAGGCGAGGTGACGGTAGGTACGCGGCTTGGCGGTCTGCAGCAGTTGCGCCAGTTCGGTCACGCCCAGGGGACGGCGGGCGGCGGTGAGTTCGTCGAGCAGGCGGAAGACCATTTCCACCGACTCCAGCAGCGCGGGACCGCTGCTGGGCTTCTCTTCATTCTGGTCCAATCGATCACCTCGTAACAGCTACGGGAAAGTGATCGATTGTATCGCTCGGCGAAACGCTTGTGTTGCTGCGTAATACTAAATTGCCGAAGGTTGGCCGATTCGCTGGGCCTGGCCGCTGCCCGGAGTCTTCACCGAGAACATTGCCAGGGCGCCAAGCACGGTCATCGCCGCCAGCACGTACAGGCCGTATTCCAGGTGCCCGCTGCTCTGCTTGACCCAACCCATCATGAACGGGCTGGCATAGCCACCGAGGTTGCCGATGGTGGCGATCAGGGCGATGCCCGCCGCCGCCGCAGTGCCGGTCAACAGCACCCCGGGCAAGGCCCAGAGCACACAGAACCCGGCCAGGCCGCCGGACATCGCCAGACTCAGACCGGCCAGGGACAGCACCGGCTGGTCATGGAACAGCGCCGCCATCGCCAGCCCCGCTGCCGACGCCAGGTTGCACAGGGTGCCATGCCAGCGCCGCTCGCGGGTGCGGTCGGAATGACGACTGACCAGGATCATCACCACCGAGGCCACGGCAAACGGCACGGCGGCGATCAGCCCGGTGCGGGTCAGGCTCTCGATGCCCAGATTGCGCACGATCTGCGGCAGCCAGAACGATACCCCGTAGGTGCCGCAGAGCAAGGCGAAGTTCACATAGATCAGCCGCCACAGGTCCTTGTTGACGAAGGCTGCACGGAAGTTGTGCCCGGCCCCGGCCTGCTCCTGCTGGCGGCGCTGCTCGGCCAGCTGGCTGACCACCCGCGCGTTCTGCTCGGCCGTCAGCCAGTGCACCTGGCCGGGACGGTCATCGAGGTAGAAGAACACCACGATGCCAAGGATCACCGCCGGCATCCCTTCGAGCAGGAACAGCCACTGCCAGCCGGCAAGCCCATGCACTCCGGCGAAGGTCTGCATGATCCAGCCGGACAGCGGGCTGCCGATCACCCCGGCCATGGCGATGCCGAGGTTGAACCAGGCCATGCCCTGGGAGCGGGCGTGGGACGGGAACCAGTAGGTCATGTACAGCACCACCCCGGGATAGAAACCGGCCTCGGCCATGCCCAGGAGAAAACGCAGGACGTAGAACTGGTTCGGCGTGCTGACAAACATCATCGACACCGACAGCAGCCCCCACATCACCATGATCCGGGTGATCCAGAAACGCGCGCCGACCCGCTGCAGCATCATGTTGCTGGGGATCTCGCACAGGCAGTAGCCGATGAAGAACACCCCGGCGCCAAAGCCGAAGGCCAGGTCGCTGAGGCCGATGTCGGCGGCCATCTGCAGCTTGGCGAAACCGACGTTGACCCGGTCGAGGAAGGCAATGATGTAGAGCACGAAAAGAAACGGCAGCAGGCGCCAGGCGATGCGGTTGTACAGGCGGCTGTCCTGCTCGTTGTCGAAGGTATTGCGGGCTATGAGGTTCATCGCGGCACTCTTGTAATTGTTGTCTCGGCGAAGTGATGTAGACGCATCCCTGCGAGACCGGCGCTGGCGCCGGCCTGGAAACCTCCGGTCAGGCCTGGGCGGCCAGAATGAAATCGGCGCAGCGCTCGCCGATCATGATGCTCGGCGCATTGGTATTGCCACTGACAATCGTCGGCATGATCGAAGCATCGGCCACGCGCAGGCCCTTGACCCCGTGCACACGCAGGTCCGGCGCCACCACCGCGTCGCGATCCTGGCCCATGCGGCAGGTGCCGGCGGGGTGGAACACGGTCTTGGCGACCTTGCGCACGTAGTCCTCGAAGACTTCGTCGGGAACGTCGTCCTCTTCCGGCAGCAACAGCATGCTTTCCACCACTGCGGCCAGGGCCGGGGCACGCAGGATACGCCGGGCCAGCTTCACGCCGGCGACCATGGTA
The DNA here is from genome assembly GCF_057808595.1 of Pseudomonas sp. FG98. NCBI lineage: Bacteria > Pseudomonadati > Pseudomonadota > Gammaproteobacteria > Pseudomonadales > Pseudomonadaceae > Pseudomonas > Pseudomonas sp. FG98. The sequence goes on from NZ_JBMDIJ010000032.1 coordinate 6,826, forward strand.
CGCATGTCTTCCGGATCGCTGAGGTAGTTGGCATTCAGCGCCACTTCATCCTGAGGGTCGGCGCTTTTCAGGCGCAGGCGGCCACGGGAACGGGGACGCAGGGCGCAGGGGTTGACCGAGATGCCATGGCCCTCCGGCGGCAGGCGGTCGATATCGCCGACCAGCGCCGGCACCACATGGAACTGCACGTCCGGGCGGCCGCAGCCGGTGGCATCGACAAAGGCACCACTCTCCACCACGTTGGAACTGAGCAGGCCGCTGCGCGAGGCCAGGTATTTGAGGCCGTGGCCGAGGGCACGCAGGCCGCGGTCATGGCCGAGCAGACTGTCCGGCTTGCGGGTGCGAGCGTAGACCGAGGCGCTGAGGTGGTCCTGGAAGTTCTCGCCGACGCCGGGCAGGTCGATGCGCAGCGGGATGCCCATATCTTCCAGGTGGGCCCGTGGACCGATGCCCGAAAGCATCAGCAGCTTGGGCGAGGCGATGGCCCCGGCGCTGACGATCACCTCGGCGCTGGCACGGAAGCTCACCGTGGCGCCATGGCTGTCCACGGCCTCGACGCCCACCACCCGCTCGCCTTCGAACAGCAGCCGGGTAGCCAGGGTTTCGGTCAGCACGGTCAGGCGCGGATCGCCACGCAGGGGCTTGAGATAGGACACCGCCGAACTGGCGCGACGTCCCTGGCTGGTGGTGGTCTGGTAGAAGCCGGCACCCTCCTGGCGGGCACCATTGAAGTCGTCGTTGGCGGGAACACCGGCCTGCACCGCTGCACTGACAAACGCTTCGCTCAGCGGATGGCGGTGACGCGGGTCGCTGACCTTGAGCGGCCCGGCCTGGCCGTGCAGTTGCCCGCCGAGGCGCGCGTTGGCCTCGCAGCGGCGGAACACCGGCAGCACGTCGTCCCAGCCCCAGCCGGGGCAGCCGCTGGCTTTCCACTCTTCATAGTCCTCGGCCTGGCCGCGGATATAGATCATCGCGTTGACCGCGCTGCCGCCGCCCAGGGTGCGGCCCTGGGGAATGAACACCTGGCGCTGGTTGACAAAGGGTTCCGGCTCGGTGCGGTACATCCAGGTGCGGCGGGTGCCGTGGACGCGGATGAAGGTGCCGGGGATGTGGATATAGGGATGGTTGTCGGCGGGGCCAGCCTCCAGCAGCAGGACCTGCTTGCCGGCAGATGCCAGGCGTGCGCCAAGGGCGCAACCGGCGGAGCCGGCGCCGATGACGATGTAGTCGAAGGTTTGCATTGTTGTTGTTCTCTGGTGTGGCGCGGTCCTTGTGGGAGCTGGCTTGCCAGCGATAGCAGCAGTGAATTCCCTACCGTCATCGCTGGCAAGCCAGCTCCCACAGGTTCTCTGTTCGCTCAGTGAGCTCTGTGTCGAATCAGCCCACCTGGCTGACGAACTTGGTGGTGAAGTAGGCGTCCAGCCCTTCACTGCCGCCTTCGCTGCCGTAGCCACTGTCCTTCACCCCGCCGAACGGCGTCTCCGGGGCGGCCAGGCCGAAGTGATTGATCGACACCATGCCCGACTCCAGCTCGTCGGCGAGCAAGGTGGCGCGCTGGATCGAGCGGGTGAAGGCGAATGCCGCCAGGCCGAACGGCAGGGAGTTGGCCTTGTCGATCACCTCTTCCAGGGTGGAGAACCGCACGATCGAGGCGATCGGGCCGAAGGGTTCTTCGCTCATCACCCGGGCGTTGTCCGGGACGTCGGTGAGCACCGTGGCCGGGTAGAAGAAGCCCTCGCCCTCCCCGCGCTGGCCGCCCAGGGCCAGTTGCGCACCCACTGCCAGGGCGTCGTCGACATAGTCCTGGATCGCCGCCACCCGCCGCGGGTTGGCCAGCGGGCCGAGCTGGCTGGACGGGTCCTGGCCGTCACCCATCTTCAATGCCGCGCCGGCGCGGCAGAAGGCGGCGACGAACTGCTCGTAGACCCCGTCCTGCACATAGAAGCGGGTCGGCGAGGCGCAGATCTGCCCGCCATTGCGGAACTTCAGGCCGGCGCCAAGTGCTGCCACCGCCTCCACGTCAACGTCATCGCAGACGATGAACGGCGCATGTCCGCCCAGCTCCAGGGTGCAGCGCTTGAGGTATTGCCCGGCCAGGGCGCCGAGGGCACGACCGACCGGGACCGAGCCGGTGAACGACACCTTGCGGATCACCTCGGAGCGGATCAGGTAGTCGGACACCTCGGCCGGCACGCCGAACACCAGGTTGAGCACGCCCGGCGGCACCCCGGCGTCCTGGAAGGCGCGGCACAGCTCGATGCACGAGGACGGTGTCTCTTCCGGCCCCTTGGCGATGATCGAGCAACCTGCGGCCAGGGCCCCGGCGATCTTGCGCACCAGTTGGCTGACCGGGAAGTTCCACGGGCTGAACGCCGCCACCGGGCCGATCGGCTCGCGCAGCACGGTCTGCCGCACACCGCGGGCACGCGGCGGAATCACTCGACCATAGGCACGGCGGCCTTCCTCGGCGTACCAGTCGATATGGTCGCCGGCGCCAAAGGCTTCCAGCTTGGCCTCGGCCAGCGGCTTGCCCTGCTCCAGGGTGATCAGCGCGGCGATCTCGTCGGAACGCTGGCGCACCAGGTCGGCGGCACGGCGCAGCACCTTGGAACGCTCGTAGGCGGACACCTTGCGCCAGGTCTGGAAACCACGCTGCGCAGCCGCCAGCGCACGATCCAGATCGGCGGTCGAGGCCAGCCCTAGGTGGGCGATCAGCTCGCCGGTGGCCGGGTTGAACACCTCGGCCTGGCGCTCATGGCCACCCGCCGACCATTGACCGTCGATAAGAAGAGACTCGATAACGCGCATGGACCACTCCTTCAAGGCTTGTATTTCTTGCAGAGAAATTTTGTTCTGATGTGCGACACATCCTATGAGGCGAAATCGGCGCCTGTCAAGGCGTGAAAAGGCACTTGACCGACGCCATGAGCGAGGATTAGCTTTATCTCACAACGAAACAACATTCTTACAAAAGAAACAAAAGGAGTGATACCGATGAGCCTCGCCCAAGCCCTGCTGCATAACTGGAACGATCTGCCCCGCGAAGTGGTGCGCAAGGGCGTGGAGCGCGTCGCCTTTCGCGGCGACGACACCCTGTGCGTGATGAACTGGCTGAGCCCGGGCATGGATGTGTTCCCCCACAGCCACACCTTCGAGCAACTGGTGATCATCGTGCAGGGCCGGGTGCGCTTTCACCTGGACGACGAGGTGGTCGAGGGCGGTCCCGGCAGCATGATCCGCATCCCGCCGCATGTAGTGCATTACGCCGAGCCGCTGGGCGACGAGGTGGTGATGAACCTCGATGTGTTCTCGCCGATCCGTGACGACTACCGCCACCTGATCGAATACCAGGCCGCCGAGTTCGCCGACGTGGAAACCACGGCATGAGCGCGTCGACCTTTGCCCAACGGCTGCGCGCCGGAGACAGCCTGCTGACCAGCTTCATCAAGACCCCGGCCCACGCCGTGGTGGAGATCGCCGGGGATGCCGGGCTCGATGCGGTGGTGCTGGATGCCGAGCACGCGCCGTTCGACGCCGGCAGCCTGGACAGCGCCCTGCTAGCCTGCCGCGCGGCGGCCGTGGGCGGCCTGGTGCGGGTGGCCGACGCCCGTGCGGCCACCTTGCAGCAGGCCCTCGACCTCGGCGCCGACGGCCTGGTGCTGCCGCATATCGTTGGCGCCGCCCAGGCCCGGCAGATTCTCGCGGCGACCCGCTACCGCGACGGCTGCCGCGGTTTCTCCAACTCGCCCCGGGCTGGCGGCTATGGCCGCGCCAACCTGGCCGAACACCTGACCGCGGAAGACGGTCGCCACGCCATCGTTGCCCAGATCGAAGACCGCGAAGCCCTCGACCACCTGGCCGAAATCGCCGCCGTCAGCGAGATCGACTGCCTGCTGGTGGGTCGCGCCGACCTGGCGGTGTCCCTCGGCGCCAGCAGCCTGGACGACCCGCGCGTGGAAGACGCCACCCTGCGCGCCATCGATGCCGCGCGCAGCGCCGGCAAGGCCGCCGGCATCTTCGTCGCCAGCCTCGACGACCTCGACCGTTTCGCCGAACGCGGCGTGACCCTGTTCATTCTCGGTTCCGACCAGGCGCTGCTGCGCGCCGGCTGGAGCCATCAGGTCAAGCACCTGCGCAACCGCGCCCGCTGACCCCACCCGACAATAAAAGAGGCCACAACTATGAACGCCATCCTCACCCCTGCCGCCAACGACGAACGCCAGGCGCGCATCAACGACCTGCTGGTCGGCGCCATCGACCTGCACTGCCACAGCGGCCCATCGGTGATGCCGCGCTACTGCGACCATATCGAAGCCATGCGCGAAGCCTCCGAGGCCGGGCTCAAGGCCGTGCTGCTCAAGGACCACTACTACAGCTGCACGCCGGTCACCGAACTGCTCAACAAGCACTTCAGCGAACTCAACGTGCACATGCTCTCCGGCGTGCCGCTGAACAACTCGGTAGGCGGGCTCAACGTGCATGCGGTGGAACACGGACTCAACCTCGGCGCCAAGCTGGTGTGGATGCCGACCTTCTCCTCGGCCAACCACATCGCCCACCACCACCAGGACGTCAAGTTCGTCGACAAATTCCCGCAGACCACCCAGCGCATGTTGCAGCCGATCCCGCTGACCGTGCTCGACGACGACGGCAAGCTCAAGGAAGAGGTCAAGGCCATCCTCGACCTGATCGCCGCCCAGGACGTGGTGCTCTCCGCCGGCCACCTGAACATCCGCGAGATCTGGCCACTGTTCGAGGAAGCGCGCAAGCGCGGGGTCAAGCGCCTGCTGGTCAACCACCCGACCTACGTGGTCGACGCCAGCCTCGACGACATGCGCCAACTGGCCAGCGAAGGCGTGTTCATGGAGCACTCGATGTGCATGTGGGTACCGGGTTCGAAGTTCAAGTTCTATGACGACACCTTCCTGCGCCAGGTGATCGAGGCCGGCACCATCGACCTGACCATCCTCGGTTCCGACCTTGGCCAGCAGGGCAACCCGAGCATCGCCGACGGTTTCCGCAACGTCATCGGCCAGTTGCTCGACCTGGAATACAGCGATGCCGACATCCGCAAGATGATCTCCGGCAACGCTGCCCGGCTGATGAACCTGTGAGCGCCGCCATGACCCGACTCACTACCCGTATCGGCTCGCTTACGCTGAAGAACCCGGTGATCTGCGGTGCCGGCGAGCAGACCATGACCGCTGAAGCGATCCGCGCCGCCCTGCACAGCGGCGCCGGGGCGGTGGTGGCCAAGTCCACCAACGAATCCCTGGCCGCCAAGCAGCAACTGGACAAGACCGACTACGTCCTGCTGGACAGCCAGTGGCGGCGCCTGCCGTGGAACTTCGCGCCACCGGCCGATGCCCATCTGTTCGGCCGCTCCGGGCTGGTGCAGCGGGAGTTCGATGAATGGCTGGAAGAGCTGGCCGTTCTCGACCGCGAGGCGCGGCTGCTGGACAGCTATGTGGTGCCGAGCCTGATCCTCAGCGACCTGGAGCAATGCGCGGCGTTCGCCCAGCGTATCGAACAGGCCGGCCTGCGCGTGCTGGAGCTGAATATCGGCGCGCCCCATGGCGAGGAAGCGGCCAAGGGTGCGATCGTGCTGGAGCGCGGTGCAGCGCGGATCGAGAGCATCGTCCGCCGTCTGCGCGAAGCGACCACGCTGCCGCTGTGGATCAAGCTCACCGGGCAGAGCGAGGACGTGGTCGGCCTGGCCCAGGCAGCACGCCGTGGGGGTGCCGACAGCGTGGTGATGATGGGCCGTTTCATGGGCTTTTTGCCCGACCTCGACACGGGTTTGCCAATGCTCGGCACCAGCGCCGCGATCGGTGGCGCCTGGGCCCTGCCGCTGACCGCGCGCTGGCTGATGCTGACGCGCCGGGCCATGGGCGACGACTACCCGCTGATCGCCACCAACGGCGCCCGCAACGGCCTGGACGTGGCGCGCTTCCTGCTCGCCGGAGCCTGTGCCACGGAGATGACCTCGGCGGTGTTTACCGGGGGTTACGAGGTGTTGAGTCGGGCCATTGAAGAGCTTGACGGGTATGTTGCGAGTCGCAACAGCAGTGTCGAGCAGTTGCTCGGCAGTGCGGCGGACCGGGTCGAGACCTACCAGCAACAAGCCGATCGCCCCGGCTGGTGGCAGGGCTTCGCCCCAAAGCCGACGGGGTCTCCCGAGTGAAGCGGCTGTGTCGGGAGATCACAGAGAGTTGGCGGATGCTGGCGCCTTGAGGAGAACATCGCATCAAGGCGGCCAGGCGCCTGTCTTGGGCTTTGCAGCGCCCTTGAGATCGAGCGCCGTGTGGACGGCGCTCGATCTTGAGAACGCCAGAGAAACACCGGCATGCGCTTTCACCTCACCGCTCCCTCGCCCCTTCCTCCAAGGTCTTCCACAACCGCCGCATGGTCGGATTCTGGTTGGCATGGGCGCAGTACGAACGGATTTCCAGCCGGGTGCTCCAGTCCTCGCCCCCCGCCCGCACCAGCCTGCCACGCTCCAGCTCCTCGGCCACCGCACTCTGTGGCAGCCAGGCAACACCATGGCCATCCACCGCCATGCGCATCAGCAACATGGCCATGTCGGCCTCGTAGCAACGCTCCAGCACGCAGGCAGTCGGGCCGTTCTTGATGACGATATCGGCCACCCGACCCAGAAAGGTGGTGGCGGTGTAGGCCAGGTGCGGCACCGGTCGCGCCGAGCTGCCCGGCAGGCGGAAGCGTGGCTTGCCGGCGGCATCCGGCGCGCACAGCGGCAGGAAAACGTCGTGGCCGAGAGTCAGGCTGCCAAAGCGCGCCGTGTCCATCAGGATCGGCGCCAGCGGGTGGTGATAGACGATCATCAGGTCGCAACTGCCCTCCTCCAGGGCGATCACCGCGTCATGGATATTGGCCGCCACCACCCGCGCGCTGAACTGGCCATTGCGCGCCTGGAACTGACCGAGCCATTGCGGCAGGAAGGTCATCGACAGGCTGTGCCCGGCAGTCACCTGGATCGAACGCCCGGGCATGCGCTCCACCTCGCGCAGTGCCGCGCGCAGCTTGAGCAGGCCGTCCAGGGCCTGGCGGCCTTCGTCGCAGAAGATGCGCCCGGCGGCGGTCAGTTGCACCGGGTAGGTGCCGCGGTCCACCAACTCGACCCCGACCCATTCCTCCAGTGAACGAATGCGCCGCGACAGCGCCGACTGGGTGATGCAGCGCACCTCGGCGGCGCGGGAAAAGTTCTTCCACTCGGCAATCGCCAGCAGATCGTCCAGCCATTTGATTTGCATACCGCCACCTCGCTGCGTGGCCGCAGTGTACTGCGCGCCGGCCCCGGATCCGCAGCCTTTTCCACGAACTATTCCAAAAGCGCATGGGGCCATCGGGATTACTCATCAAGCCGCCGCAAGCGCGTCCCTAGAATCCGGTCAATCCCGCTTCAACCCCGCACAACAACAAGAGGATCGCTCCGTGAAGAACAACCGACTTCCCCGTCGCATCGCCTATGGCATCGCCCTCGGCGTGCTCACCGGCTGGGCTTGCCATCATTTCGCAGGGAGCGAACAGCAGGCCAAGGACATCGCCGCCTACTTCTCGATGATCACTGACATCTTCCTGCGCCTGATCAAGATGATCATTGCGCCGCTGGTGTTCGCCACCCTGGTCGGCGGCATCGCCAGCCTCGGCAATTCGCGCTCGGTGGGGCGCATCGGCCTGCGCGCCATGGCCTGGTTCGTCACGGCGTCGGTGGTGTCGTTGAGCATCGGCATGGGCCTGGTCAATCTGTTCCAGCCCGGCGCCGGGCTGAACATGGACATCAGCCAGCACGCCGCCGTGCCGCTGGCGGTCAATACCGGTGATTTCAGCCTCAAGGTATTCATCAGCCATGTGTTCCCGCGCAGCTTCGCCGAGGCCATGGCCAACAACGAGATCCTGCAGATCGTGGTCTTCTCGCTGTTCTTCGGCTTCGCCCTGGCGGCGGTGAAACGCGCCGGCTACAGCGGTATCAGCCAAGCCGTGGATGAACTGGCCAAGGTCATGTTCCGCATCACCGACTACGTCATGGCCCTGGCCCCGGTCGGCGTATTCGCCGCCATCGCCTCGGCCATCACCGTGTAGGGCCTGTCCCTGCTGCTGGATTTCGGCAAGCTGATCGCCCAGTTCTACCTCGGCATAGGCCTGCTCTGGCTGGTGCTGTTCGGCGCCGGTTACCTGTTCCTCGGGCGCAGCGTGCTGACCCTCGGCAAGCTGATCCGCGAACCTGTGCTACTGGCCTTCTCCACCGCCAGCAGCGAATCGGCCTACCCCAAGACCATGGAAGCCCTGGAGAAATTCGGCGCGCCGAAACGGGTGTCGAGCTTCGTCCTGCCACTGGGCTATTCGTTCAACCTCGACGGCTCGATGATGTACCAGGCCTTCGCCATCCTGTTCATCGCCCAGGCCTACAACATCGACCTGAGCTTCACCCAGCAGGTGCTGATCCTGCTGACCCTGATGATCACCAGCAAGGGCATGGCCGGCGTCGCCCGGGCCTCGGTGGTGGTGGTCGCCGCGACCCTGCCGATGTTCAACCTGCCGGAAGCCGGATTGCTGCTGATCCTCGGCATCGACCAGTTCCTCGATATGGCCCGTACCGCCACCAATGTGGTGGGCAACAGCATCGCCACCGCCGTGGTCGCCAAGGCCGAAGCCGGGCAGCCCGAAGCCGAGGACGAGCCTGTCCGCCAAGCCGCGCCATCGATTGCCTGAGGAACCGACCATGACTTCCACTCCACGCAAACTCGGTATCGTCGGCGGGCTCGGTTCGCTGGCTGGCGGCGATCTGTTCTACAAGCTGGTGCGCTCCCGTGCCGTGCTGGAAGCCCAGGACCACTATCACTTCCTCTTCGAGCAGCACCCGTTCCGCGACCTGCGGCTGCCACTGGATCGCCAGGCGAACATGACCGCGCGCAAGTTCTATGTGTTCCAGGTCTGCCGCTCGTTCGAGGCCAGCGGGGTCGATGCGGTGCTGCTGCCGTGCTTCGCCAGCCATACCTTCCGCGACGAGGTCCAGGCCGAGCTGGGCATCCCGGTGCTGGACATGCTCGATGCGCTGGCCCAGCACCTGCACCACAGCGTCGAGCCGGGCACGCCGCTGGGGGTGATCGCGTCGGACTTCGTGCGTCATTCCGGCCTGCTGCAACGCTACCTGGGCGAACGCTTCCCCCTGCTCTATCCCGACGCAGCCGAACAGCAGGCGCTGATGCAGGCCATGTACGACGCCGGCGGAATCAAGGACGGCCATCTCCAGGGCATGCCGCTGGAGACGTTGTCCCAGGTCTGCCTGTCGCTCCAGGCCAAGGGAGCGCAATGGATAGTGCCGGGCCTGACCGAGCTGTCGCTGATCTGCGCCGATCTGCAACATCGCGGCATCGCCGTGCTGGATATCAACGATATCTACGCCACCTTCGCCACCCGCAGGGCGGGCCAGGCGCAGCGGCCGCCATTCAAGCTGGGCATCGTCGGCGGCGTCGGGCCGGCGGCGACCGTGGACTTCATGGGCAAGGTGGTGGCCTGCACCCCGGCGGGCAAGGACCAGGAACATCTGAAGATGGTGGTGGAGCAGAACCCGCAGATTCCCGACCGCACCGCCAACCTGCTGCACGCCGAAACAGATCCGACCCTGGCCCTGTACGCCACCTGCAAACGCCTGGAAAGTGCCGGAGCGCAGGCGATCGCCATTCCCTGCAACACCGCCCACGCCTTCGTCGAGCGGATCCAGGGGCATCTGCGAGTGCCCATCGTCAACATGCTGCAGCAGACGCTGGCGTACATCCGCGAGCGCTACGGCACGGACCGCCCGGTCGGGCTGCTGGCCACCTCGGGCACCCTGCAAAGCCAGGTCTACCACCAGGCCGCCGGGCAACTGGGCCTGCAACTGATCACCCCCGGCCATGACTACCAGGCCATGGTCATGCAGGCGATCTACGGCGAACGGGGGATCAAGGCCGGCTTTACCGAAGGCATCTGCCGCGAGCAGTTGCTGGTGGCCGCCGAGCATCTCTGCGACCTCGGCGCCGGGGTGCTGGTGCTGGGCTGCACCGAGCTGCCGCTGGTGCTCGGCCATTGCGAGGCCTTCCCCCTCAATGGCTACCAGGTACCGCTGGTGGACCCGACCACCGTGCTCGCCCGCAGTTGCGTGGCGCTGGCGCTCGAGTCCTGAACCTCAGCGCAGCTCCGGCCAGGTGGTCAGCACCTCGAAGCCATCCGCGGTGACCGCCACCATGTGCTCCCACTGCGCCGACAGCGAGTTGTCGCGGGTGACCACGGTCCACTGGTCGGCCAGGGTCTGGGTCTGGCGCTTGCCGTAGTTGAGCATCGGCTCGATGGTGAAGATCATCCCTTCCTTCAGGCGCATGCCGTAGCCGCGCTGGCCGAAATGGAGGATCTGCGGCTCGCCATGGTAGATCCGGCCGATGCCGTGGCCGCAGTACTCGCGGACCACGCTGAAGCCGGCGCCCTCGCCCACCGACTGGATGGCATGGCCGATATCGCCGAGGGTCGCCCCCGGGCGCACGACACGGATACCCGCCCACATGGCATCGAAGGTCACGTCCACCAGGCGCTGCGCCTCGGCGCTGACCTGGCCGACGCAATACATGCGGCTGGTATCGCCGTACCAGCCATCCTTGATCACTGCGGTGTCGATATTGACGATATCGCCGTCCTGCAGCACCCGCGCCGAAGGAATGCCGTGGCACACCACCTCGTTGACCGAAATGCAGATCGTCTTGGGAAAGCCGTGGTAACCGACGTTGGCCGGAATGGCCTGCTGCACGTTGACGATGTAGTCGTTGCAGATGCGGTCCAGCTCATCGGTGCTGACCCCGGGCTGGACATGGGGGGTGATCATCGCCAGCACGTCGGCGGCCAGTTCGGCAGCGATGCGCGCCTGGGCGATCTGTTCGGGGGAATGCAGGGTGATGTTTCTCAATGCTGGGCCTCCATGGCACGGTTCACCGCTACGCCGTCGAGGGCGCAGACGCGCTGCAGGTCCAGGCCGCCCTGTTGTTCGGCCTGGATCAGCAGGCGGCAGATTTCATTGTGGTTCAGGTCGGGGTGCAGCTCGGCGAGCATGCCGATGCGCATCCAGTGTTCGGCCTGGGCATTGATGGAGCGGCTGAGGGCATTGCTGGCGACGCGAAGACTCTCATGCATGTTTTCCGAGATCTTTACGATACCCATGGAAAATTCCTATACGAAACGCAGACGATTCGTATATTAACCGAAAATTTGCATTGGGTAACATTTCCCGCTTGAACCGCTGTACGACGCTTCGCTGGAAAAGCACAGTTTCAGGCTTACGCTCTATCGGTAACCTGCAACGACAGACCAAGGAAGTCCCCGGTGCCCTCGATCTACCAACTCAAGCCCCGTTTCCAGGCGCTGCTGCGCCCTGGTGTCACCCGTCTTCATCAACGCGGCGTCACCGCCAACCAGGTGACCCTGGCCGCCGCCATCGTTTCCATCCTGCTCGGCCTGCTGCTGGCCTGGGGCGCAACGCATGCCTGGCTGTTCGCCCTGCTGCCGCTGTGGATGCTGCTGCGCATGGCGCTGAATGCCGTGGACGGCATGCTGGCCAGGGAGTTCGGTCAGCAATCGCGCCTCGGCGCCTACCTCAACGAACTCTGCGACGTGATCGCCGACACCGCGCTGTACCTGCCCTTCGCCCTGCTGCCGGGGGTATCGCCGCTGCTGGTGGTGCTGGTGGCTGTGGCCGCGCTGGTCAGCGAGTACGCCGGGGTCATGGGCCCGCTGGCCGGTGCCTCGCGTCGTTACGACGGCCCGATGGGCAAGAGCGACCGGGCCTTCGTTTTCGGCGCCCTGGGCCTGGGGGTGGCCTTCGCCCTGCCCGCCACCTGGATCAACGGCGTGCTGCTGGTGGTCCTGCTGCTGTGCTTCTACACCCTCTGCAACCGGGTACGCCGCGGTCTCGCCGAAGCCCGCTGAAGATCCCGACGAATAAGGAACCGCCCCATGCGCCAGGCGCACTCATCGCACTTCACCACCCACGACGGCGTCGAGCTGTTCTACCGGCACTGGCCGGCACAACGCGAGCCCGGCCAGGCGAAACGCGCCGTGGTCATGTTCCACCGCGGCCACGAGCACGGCGGGCGCATGGCCCACCTGGTGGATGAACTGGACCTGCCCGACCACGACTTCTTCGCCTGGGACGCCCGTGGCCATGGCCAGTCGCCCGGCACCCGCGGCGACAGCCCGGGCTTCGCCCACAGCGTGCGCGACGTGCAGACCTTCATCGACCACATCGGCCAGCAGCACGACATCCCCGAGCCGGACATCGCCGTGCTGGCGCAGAGCGTTGGCGCCGTGCTGGTGGCGACCTGGGCTCATGACTATGCGCCCAAGGTGCGCTGCCTGGTGCTCGCCTCGCCGGCCTTCGACATCAAGCTCTACGTGCCCTTCGCCCGCCCCGGCCTCAAGGCCCTGCGCGCCTGGCGCGGCAACTTCTTCGTCAACAGCTACGTCAAGCCGCAACTGCTCACCCATGACCCCGAGCGGGTCATGAGCTACCGCAGCGACCCGCTGATCACCCGGCCGATCTCGGTGAACATGCTGCTCGGCCTGTACGACGCCGCCGACCGCGTGGTGGCCGATGCCCAGGCCATCCAGATTCCCACCCAGTTGCTGATTTCCGGGGCCGACGTGGTGGTCCGACGCAAGCCGCAGGAAGACTTCTTCGACCGTCTCGGCACGCTGCACAAGGAAAAGCACATTCTCCCCGGTTTCTTCCACGACACCCTCGGCGAACGCGATCGTGGCCACGCCCTGGCGCGGATCCGGCGCTTCGTCCTGCACGGCTTCGAGCAACCCGCGACCCGCCCCGGCCTGCTCGACGCCGACCGGCAAGGCGCCAGTTGCGCCGAAGCCGAAAGCCTGGCCGCGCCCTTGCCGAAGTACTCGCCGCGCAACCTCTACTGGCAGGTCACCCGCGCCTCTCTGCGCCTGGGCAAGGGCCTGTCCGACGGGATCCGCCTGGGCTTCGACACCGGCTTCGATTCCGGCAGCACCCTCGACTACGTCTACCGCAACCAGCCCACCGGCAAGGGCAACTTCGGCCAGTTGGTGGATCGCAATTACCTCGATGCCATCGGCTGGCGCGGCATCCGCCAGCGCAAGCTGCACGCCGAAGAACTGCTGCGCCTGGCCATCGCCCTCCTGCGCGAGCAGGGCCTGCCGGTGCATATCGTCGATATCGCCGCCGGCCACGGCCGCTACATCCTCGAAGCCCTCGAAGGCCTGGAGCAGCGCCCCGACTCGATCCTGCTGCGCGACTACAGCGAACTGAACGTCAGCCAGGGCAGCGCCCTGATCGAGGAAAAAGGCCTGGGGGACATCGCCCGCTTCGTCCGTGGCGACGCCTTCGACCGCGCTTCCCTCGCCGCCCTCGATCCACGCCCGAGCCTGGCGGTGGTTTCCGGCTTGTACGAGCTGTTCCCGAGCAACGAGCTGGTGCGCGCATCCCTCGCCGGCCTGGCCGATGCCGTCGAGGACGGCGGCTACCTGGTCTACACCGGCCAGCCCTGGCACCCGCAACTGGAGATGATCGCCCGCGCCCTGACCAGCCACCGCGACGGCCAGGCCTGGGTCATGCGCCGCCGCAGCCAGGCGGAAATGGACCAGTTGGTCGAGGCCGCCGGCTTCCGCAAGCTGGAGCAGCGCATCGACGAATGGGGCATTTTCAGCGTCAGCCTGGCCCGGCGGGTGCGCTGATGCCGGTTCCGCGCGAAGAGGGACTGATCAAGCGCGGCGTGCTCTGGCTGTTGCTGCTCGGGCCGCTGTTCTTCCTCAGCTACGGCCTGAGCAACAGCTTCACCGCCAACCGCGACGATGTCGGCAGCCTGGTGTTCGACTGGGAGCGCGGCATTCCGCTGTGGGCCTGGACCATCGTCCCCTACTGGTCCATCGACCTGCTCTATGGCCTGTCCTTCCTGCTACCGCGCAGCCGTCGGGAAATGGACCTGCACGCCCTGCGCCTGCTCAGCGCCCAGCTGATCTGCGTGGCCTGCTTCCTGCTCTGGCCGCTGCGCTTCACCTTCGAGCGCCCGGCGCTGGACGGTGTGTTCGGCTGGCTGTTCGACGTGCTGATGGGTTTCGACAAGCCCTACAACCAGGCGCCGTCGCTGCACATCACCCTGCTGGTGATCATCTGGGCCATGTTCGCCCGGCATGTCCAGGGCCGCTGGCTGCGCGGCCTGATGCATGGCTGGATGGCCCTGATCGGGCTGTCGGTACTGACCACCTGGCAGCACCACTTCATCGACCTGCCCACCGGCGCGCTGGCCGGCTTCCTGTGCCTGTGGCTCTGGCCGCGGGAAGGTACCTTGCCATTGCGCCTGATGCGCCAGCCACCCTCGGCGCGCCGCCTGGGCCTGGCGGTGCGCTACGGGCTTGGCGCAGGGTTGCTGGCTGCGGTCGCCTTCACCCTGCACGGGGCCTGGCTATGGCTCCTGTGGCCCGGCATGGCGTTGTTGATGGTGGCGCTGAACTACGCGCTGTTCGGTGCCGAGGGCTTCCAGAAGCGCGCCGACGGCAGCCAGTCCTGTGCGGTGCGCTGGCTGCTGGCGCCCTATCTGGCGGCGGCATGGATCAACTCGCGACTGTGGACCCGTCGCCATCCCCAGGCCGACGAGGTCTGCGACGGTGTCTATCTCGGCCGCCTGCCGGGCCAGGGCGAGGCCACGGCATTCGCCGCTGTCGTCGACCTGTGCGCAGAACTGCCCATCACGCCCGCCCCCGGCCAGCACTATCGCAGCCTGCCCAGCCTGGACCTGGTGGTCCCCCAGACCGAGCTGTGCGCCGAGGCGGCGGCGACCATCGAGAACCTGCGCAACCACGGCCCGGTACTGGTCTGCTGCGCCCTGGGTTATTCCCGCAGCGCCTGTGCGGTAGCCGCCTGGCTGGTACAGAGCGGGCGCTGCAAGGACATCGATGCCGCCGAGGCGCTGATCCGCCACGCCCGTCCCGGCGTGGTGCTGTACCCGGCCCATCGGCGCATGCTGGAACAATTGCCCCACGGAGCCTGTCCATGAGCGAAGAACCGCAACTGGCCCTGACCGCACGCCTGCTGGAGCGCGGTCGGCAGATCGAACGGCTGTCCGATGGCATCAGCCTGCTGGCCCTGGCCTTCGGCCTGGCACCACTACTGGTGGCGGCCCGGCATCCCGGCCTGGCCAGCGCGCTCTGCGCCGGGCTGGTGATCCTCGGCCTGGCGCAGAAATACCACGCCCTGCGGGTCGCGCTGGATGCCGAGCTGATCGCCGCCCTGGCCAGCGATGCCGGACGCCTGAGCAGCCGCACCCGCGCCCTCGACCAGGCGTTGTACGAACTGGGCCTGAAGCGCAGCAGCCAGGAGCGCGACTGGCTCGCCCGCTGTCGCGGTGCCTTGCGCCTGCTGCGCTGGCAGGGTATCTGTTTCGGCCTGCAGGTTTCAGTGGCGCTGTCGGGGCTGCTGATCCTGCCCTGGCTTCCATCGGTTGCATAAGGACGCATCCATGCTCGCTGCCTTCACCGCCTTTCTCATCACCTCCTTCGCCCGCCTGGTCACCGGTGCCCGCGCCCTGTGGCTGGGCTGCAGCCCGCTGCCCATCCAGCGCCTGTACTTCGCCAACCACAGCAGCCACGGCGACTTCGTGCTGATCTGGGCCTCGCTGCCCGAAACGCTGCGCCGCCGTACCCGCCCGGTGGCGGGTGCCGATTACTGGCTCAAACCGGGTGTGCGCAGTTTTCTGATCCAGAAGGTGTTCAACGGCGTGCTGCTCGACCGCCAGCGCAGCGAACCGCACGCCGACCCGCTGCAACCGGTGAAGGAGGCCCTGGCCCAGGGCGATTCGCTGATCTTCTTCCCCGAAGGCACGCGCAATCTCGGCGACGAGGCGCTGCTGCCGTTCAAGAGCGGCCTGTTCCACCTGGCGACGGCGCAACCTGGCATCGAGGTGGTGCCGGTGTGGATCGCCAACCTCAACCGGGTCATGCCCAAGGGCCGCACCCTGCCCCTGCCGCTGCTGTGCACCCTGAGCTTCGGCGAACCGCTGCTGCTCGGTGCCGACGAGAGCAAGCAGGCCTTCCTTGACCGCGCCAGCCAGGCCCTGCTGGCCCTGGCCCCGAAGGAGGTCTGATCATGGAACACAACACCTGGCCACTGTTCGCCGGCATCGGCGCCCTGTTGTTGCTCGCCAGCCTGATCGGCCGCGCCCTGAAATGGCGGGCCGGCCCGGCCCCCCATGCGGTGATCGACAACCTCAACGCACGCATCGACGCCTGGTGGGTGATGGTCCTGGTCATCGGCCTGGCCTTCACCTTCGGCAAGACCGGGGTGATCGTGCTGTTCTACCTGGTGTCCTTCTACGCCCTGCGCGAATTCATCACCCTGACCCCGACCCGTCGCGGCGACTACCCGGCCCTGGTCCTGGCCTTCTACGTGGCCCTGCCGGTGCAGTACCTGCTGATCGGCTTCGACTGGTACGGACTGTTCAGCATCTTCATCCCGGTCTACCTGTTCCTCCTGCTGCCGATCCTGGCCAGCTTCGGCGGCGACACCACGCGCTTCCTCGAACGGGCGTCGAAGGTGCAGTGGGGATTGATGATCGCGGTGTACTGCCTGTCCTCGGTACCGGCGCTGATGACCCTGGACATTCCCGGCTTCGAGGGGCGCAACCTGCTGCTGATCGCCTGGCTGATCCTCGTGGTGCAGATCAGCGACGTGCTGCAGTACGTCTGCGGCAAGCTGTTCGGCAAGCGCAAGGTGGCGCCGACCCTGTCACCTTCGAAAACCCTCGAAGGCCTGGTCGGCGGCGTGGCCCTGGCCACCCTGGTCGGCGCCGCGCTGTACTGGATCACTCCGTTTGCCCCCTGGCAGGCGGCCTTGATGGCGCTGGTGGTGAACGTGATGGGCTTCTTCGGCGGGCTGGTGATGTCGGCGATCAAGCGCGATCGCGGGGTCAAGGACTGGGGGCACATGATCGAGGGCCACGGGGGCATGCTCGATCGCATGGATTCGGTGTGCTTCGCTGCGCCGATCTTCTTCCATTTCGTCCGGTATTGGTGGGCGTAAGTCGGGCGCCACTGGTGGCCCGTGGCAACCCGTGGCAAGCTCGATCAAGTGTCTGGCAGAGGAAGGCAAGCGGCAGCCTTGCCATCCGTGTCCAATGGGCAGCCCGCATTCCCAACGCCGGGATGGGCCACAAGAGCCAGCCACTGGCCGGTATCGCCTGCGTGCCAACATCCCGATAATCGCCGCGCCCCGCCAAGAGGGCGTCCGCCACCAGGAGTACCGTCATGGGCAAACTTGCTCTGGCTGCCAAGATCACCCACGTTCCGTCCATGTACCTGTCCGAACTGCCCGGCCCGCGCCAGGGCTATCGCCAGGCCGCGATCGACGGCCACAAGGAAATTTCCCGACGCTGCCGCGAGCTGGGGGTCGACACCCTGGTGGTGTTCGACACCCACTGGCTGGTCAACGCCAACTACCACATCAACTGCAACCCGCACTTCAAGGGCACCTACACCAGCAACGAGCTGCCGCACTTCATCGCCAACATGGACTACGAAGTGCCGGGCAACGCCGAGCTGGGCCGCTTGATGGCCGAAGAAGCCAACCGCTACGGGGTCGAGACCATGGCCCACGACGCCACCAGCCTCGGCCCGGAATACGGCACCCTGGTGCCCATGCGCTACATGAACGAAGACCAGCACTTCAAGGTGGTTTCGGTTTCCGCACTGTGCACCTCCCACTACCTCAACGACAGCGCACGCCTGGGCTGGGCCCTGCGCAAGGCGGTGGAAGAGCACTACGACGGCACCGTGGCGTTCCTCGCCAGCGGCTCGCTGTCGCACCGCTTCGCCCAGAACGGCCAGGCGCCGGAATTCGCCGACAAGGTCTGGAGCCCGTTCCTGGAAACCCTCGACCACCGCGTCGTGCAGATGTGGGAAAACGCCGAGTGGGATGACTTCTGCACCATGCTTCCGGAGTACGCGGTCAAGGGCCATGGCGAAGGCTTCATGCACGACACCGCCATGCTCCTGGGCGCACTGGGCTGGTCGAAGTACGACGGCAAGGTCGAGGTGGTCACGCCTTACTTCGGCTCCTCCGCCACCGGGCAGATCAACGCGATCTTCCCGGTGACCCCGCAGGACGGCTCGGCGATTCCGCCGGCACAGGCGTCGGCGGGGCAACTGGCGGTTGCAGGACGCCTGTAGGCAGCCTTCGGGCCTCATCGCTGCGGTTCGGCGCCCCGACAAGCCAGCTCCACAAGTTCACCACTGCTCTCACGAGCGGCGTAGTACCTGTGGGAGCTGGCTTGCCAGCGATAAGCATAGGTATCTACACATCTCAATCAGGCACAACACGACCCCCTGTGGGAGCGGCTGTTAGCCGGGACGCCGGACCGCGCGATCGGCGGCGAAGCCGTCGTAAAACCTGAATCCTAGGTTTTCCTGACACACCGACGGCACAGGTTTTATGGCCGCTTCGCGCCCAATCGCGGCTAACAGCCGCTCCCACAGGTACGCGGCGGCGCATCATTTGTGGTGATCTGAAGTTGTGTAGATACCCATGCAGCGATAAGGCCATCCACCACACCACCAATACCCCTTTCTGAAAAAACACCCTTCGCGAAACCTCTCGCCCATGAGGATGTCAATTGACATCCAGCATGGATGATGAATAACATCCACCCACGCAACACCCCTCCCACCTCCGACACAGGAAGAGATCCATGAATCTCCAGTCTGTCTTCGATTACCGCAGCCCCTACGCCTACCTCGCCAACACCCGCCTGCCCGGTCTGGATCACCCGGTCGAGTACCTGCCCATCGACGTCATCGCGGTGATGAAGCAGGTGAATAACCAGCCGTCCCCCGCCTGCCCGCCCAAGGCCCGCTATTCCGGCCTTGACGCCGCGCGCTGGGCGGCGCTGTACCAGGTGCCGTTCGCGGTCAACAGCGGTTTGTTCCAGGCCATGCGCGGTGGCCAGTTCGACGGCGCGCTGCTGATGCGCGCTGCGGTGGCGGCCCAACAGGCCGGGGTGTTCGAGACCGTCCATCCAGCATTATTCGCCGCGGTCTGGGCCGGTAATACCGAACTGTGGAGCAAGCAAGGCCGCGAGCACTTCCTGCGTGATCTGAAACTGGACGTCGACCTCTGGCAGCTCGCCGACAGCCCGCAAGCCCGTGAGCAACTGGCCGCCAACGACGCACTGGCCATCCAGCGCGGCGTATTCGGCGTCCCCACCTTCTTCTGCGACGACGAAATGTACTTCGGCAACGACCGTCTCGATTTCGTCCGCGCCGCCCTTCAACACGCCAAGGAAGCTTGAACCATGACCACGAAAAAACTCGCCATCGTCACCGGCGTCGGCCCGGGCACCGGAGCCTCCATCGTTCGCCGTCTGGTAGCCGATGGCTATAGGGTGGCAATGCTCGCGCGCAATGCCGAACGCCTCGCCGAACTGCAGGGCGAACTGGCGGATACCCATGCCTTCGCCGTAGACGTCAGCGATAGCGCGCAACTGGAACGCACCCTTGACCTGATCCAGACGCAGCTGGGCAACGCCGATGTGCTGGTGCACAACGCCGTCGGCGCCACCTTCGGCACCTTCCTCGAGATCGACCCAGCCGCCCTGGAAGCCAACTTCCAGACCAACGTCATGGCCCTGCTCCAGCTCGCCCGCAAGCTGTCTCCGGCCATGGTCGAGAAAGGCCAGGGCGCAATCATCGTCACCGGCAATACCTCGGCCCTGCGCGGCAAGGGATATTTCGCCGGGTTCGCCCCGACCAAGGCGGCGCAGCGCATTCTCAGCGAGTCGATCGCCCGCGAACTGGGGCCGAAGGGCGTGCATGTGGCCTATCTGGTCATCGATGCAGTGATCGACGTGGAATGGACGCGCAAGATGCACCCGAGCAAGCCGGACGAATTCTTCATCCAGCCAGCGGACATCGCCGCCGAGGTCAGCCATCTGATCCAGCAACCGCGCAGCGCCTGGAGCTTCCTCAGCGAAGTGCGCCCCTACGGCGAGACCTGGTAAGCCACGCCACGTCCGGGGACGGGTGCTATGATCCGCCCCCGGATCACGCAGGAGAAATGCAACCATGGGCCATTCCCAAGCCAGCAAGCAGAGCACCCACGAACGCATCGTCGCCATCGCCGCCGAGCGCTTCTGCGAGCTGGGCCTCGACGGCCTGAGCATTGCCAACCTGATGAAGGAAGCCGGCCTGACCCATGGCGGCTTCTACAAGCATTTCGAATCCCGCGACCAACTGGTGGCGGAAGCACTGGACGCCGCGTTCAAGCGCTCGGAAGACCCGCAGCGCACCCACCGCGCCGACTTCCCGAGCCTGGTCAGCGAGTACCTCAGCCCGGAACACCGCGATGGCGTCGGCAGCGGCTGCGCGGTCGGTGCGCTGGTCAGCGATATCGGCCGGGTCGAAGGCGAGGCCCGCGAGCTGTACACCCGCAAGCTGCGCTCCAACGTCAAGGGCATCGGCCATCTGCTGGGCGGCGACAACGGCGAAAAACGCCAGCAGGCAATCATCGCCTTCAGTGCCATGGTCGGCGCCCTGGGCCTGTCCCGGGCCTGCGCGGATGACGAGCTGTCGCGGGAAATCCTCGCCACAGTACGGGACTTCCTGCTCGACACCTTCAGCGAAGACTGACGCCCACTTCTACACTCTCCTGACAATCATCCGGAGAGCGTGGCATGACTGACACAGAAGTCCTGATCATCGGCGCCGGCCCCACCGGCCTGGTCCTCGCCTTATGGTTGAGCAAGCTGGGCGTGCGCTTGCGCATCGTCGACAAGGCCAGCGGGCCGGGCACCACCTCCCGGGCCCTGGCGGTGCAGGCCCGGACCCTGGAGCTGTATCGCCAGCTGGATCTCGCAGACACTGTGGTCGAGCGCGGCCACCAGGTGCCGGCAGCCAACCTCTGGGTCAGGGGCCAGCGCGCCGCGCACCTGTCGTTGCAGGACATCGGCGCCGGCCAGACGCCCTACCCCTTTCTGGAAATCTACCCCCAGGACGAACACGAGAAACTGCTGATCGAGCGCCTGCAGGGCTTCGGCGTCGAGGTCGAGTGGAACACCGAACTGCTCGACCTGGCCCAGGACGATCAGCAGGCCGTGGCCCGCCTGCGCCTGGCCAAAGGCAGCGAGCAAGAGCACAGCGCAACCTTCGTCGCCGGCTGCGATGGTGCCCGCTCGGCACTGCGCAAAGCGTTGGGCATAGGTTTTCCGGGTGGCACCTACCAGCAGGTGTTCTATGTCGCCGATGTGCAGGCCTCGGGGACTGCCATCGATGGCGAACTGCATGTGGACCTCGACGACGCGGACTTTCTCGCCGTGTTCCCCCTGGCCGGTACCGGCCGCGCGCGGCTGATCGGCACGGTGCGCGACGAGCGCGCGGAACACCCGGAAAACCTGACCTTCGCCGATGTCGGCCAGCGCGCCATCGAACACATGGGCATCCAGGTGGAACAGGTCAACTGGTTCTCCACCTACCGCGTGCACCACCGCGTGGCCCAGCAGTTCCGCCGCCACCGCGCCTTTCTTCTCGGCGATGCCGCCCATGTCCACAGCCCGGCCGGCGGCCAGGGCATGAACACCGGGATCGGCGATGCCATCAACCTGGCCTGGAAACTGGCCAGCGTGCTGCACGGCAAGGCCAGCGAGGAGTTGCTCGACAGCTACGAGGTCGAGCGCAAGGCCTTCGCCGAACGCCTGGTGGCGACCACCGACCAGGTCTTCAACTTCGTCAGCGCCAATGGCCGCATCGCCAACCTGCTGCGCACGCGCCTGGCGCCGGTGCTGTTGTCGCGCCTGGTGGCCATGGCCAAGGTGCGCAGCTTCATGTTCCGCACCGTCTCGCAGACCGCCCTCAACTATCGGCTGATGCCCCTGAGCTTCGGTACCGCCGGGCATGTGCATGGCGGCGATCGCCTGCCTTGGGCACATGATGAAGCGGGGGACAATTTCGCCGAACTGGCACGACCCTGCTGGCAAGTGCATGTCTACGGCCTGGCCAGCAAGGACCTGACCGGCTGGTGCGCGGCGCGCCAGATTCCCTTGCAGGTGTTCGCCTGGAGCCCGGCCCATGAAGCCGCCGGGCTGGCGCGCAATGCCTTCTACCTGATCCGCCCGGACAGCTACGTGGCGCTGGCCGAGTCGTCTTCCTCCACCGCAGCGCTGGAGCGCTACTTCGCCGAACGCTCGCTCAGGCCCTGCTGAACCCCGAAGAAACGCCAGGTGGCGTACAGGCACAGAAGCAATCCGGCCGCCGCCAGTACGCCACCGACCCCGCCGATGTAGGCCAGGCCGACCTGGCTGACGACAATGCTGCCCAGCAGCGCACCGCCGCCGATACCGACGTTGTACAGCCCGGAGAACATGGCCATGGCCACGTCGGTAGCGTCCGACGCCAGGTGCAGCACCTTGGACTGCAAGGCCAGGCTGAAGCACATGATCGCCATGCCCCAGAACGCACTCAGGGCGCACAGCAACCAGGGCACCCCGGCCAGCGGCAGGAGCAACGACAGGCACAGGCCGAGCATGGCGATCGCGGCGATCAGGAAGCCGCGGGGGAAGCGTTCGCTGAAATGGCTGAACAGGAACGAGCCGAAGATCCCCGCACCGCCGAACACCAGCAGCAGGACCGTGGTCATCTCGCTGCTCAGCGCGGCGACTTCCTGGGCGAACGGCTCGATATAGCTGTAGCCGGTGAACTGCGCGGTAATCACCAGCACCACCAGGGCATACACCGACATCAGCGCCGGGCGCTTGAGCAGGATCGGCAGGCTGCGCAGCGAGCCGGAGTTCTGGCTCGGCAGCAGCGGCAGCGAGCGCAGCAACCAGAGCAGGGTCGCCACCGAAACCACGGCAATGCCAAGGAACGTGGTGCGCCAACCCAGCGCCTCGCCCACCACCCGCCCCAGCGGAATGCCCAGCACCATGGCCAGGGTGGTGCCGGTGGCCAGCAGCCCGAGGGCCTTGGCCTGCTTGCCCGGCGGCGCCACACGCACCGCCAGCGACGCGGTGATCGACCAGAACACCGCATGGGCCAGGGCGATTCCGACCCGGCTGACCAGCAACATGCCGAAGCTGGTGGCCATGCTCGACATCACATGGCTGAGGATGAACAGCACGAACAGAAAGCCCAGCAGGCGCCGCCGTTCGATATTGCGGGTCAGCAGCATCATCGGCAGCGAGGTCAGCGACACCACCCAGGCATACACCGTGAGCATCAGCCCGACCTGGGCGCTGGGCATGTCGAAACTGCGCCCGATATCGCTGAGCAGCGCCACCGGCACGAATTCGGTGGTGTTGAAGATGAAGGCGCCCAAGGCCAGGGCGAAGACGCTGAGCCAACTGCCGCTACGGGGTTCGACGGGGCTATTCATGCGGTGGACAAGGCTCCTGAAAGGGACAAATCGCACGCGTGACAAAGGCATCCATGAACCCGGGGTTCGGATGTGCCATGCGGTCGTTGTAGGAATGATGGGCCGGAGTCTACGTGAGCCATCCCCCCGTCGCAAACGCCGGACGGGAGCTTTTTGCCAAACAGGGAAAATCAGGCGCCAGATTCCCGTCAAAATTGCCGATTGCCTCCCGCAGATTTTCATTGCAGCCACAACGCCCGGACTAGAGCGGCAGCAGTACTTTGTACATATTTAGAAACAACTACTCCGCTGGCTTTTTGACGGCATGGCAAATCGCTGCGCTATACATGAAAAAAAGTTCATTTTCTTGACGCAACCTGCCCCGGAGGCTCCATGCGCGCACTGCCTGCCCTACTCGCCCGAATTCGTCGCAAGGGACTGCGCCGCACCTTGGTTACCCTCTGGCAACGCCACGTGTTCTTCCACTGGGAGCTGCTGTGGATGGAGCGCGACCTGGTCACCCCGGTCGGCCCGCTCACCCTCAAGGAGCACCCTCCGGTACGCCTGGTGGCCATCACCGAGACCAACGCCGACGCCTTCGCCCGGCATTTCGGCGACCGTGTCGAAACCATGCGCGAACTGGCCCGGGAGGGGCATACCGGGCATATGTACCTCGACGATGCAGGAGACGCCGTGGCCTTTATCTGGGCCAGCACCCGGGACTATCACGACCGTCACTACTACGGCTGCACCTTCCCGGTGGCGCCGGGGGACTTCTTCGAGTTCGGTGGCGAGATGACCCCGGCGTACTTCGGCAGCCGGCTATCGCTGGATGCCCAGGTCGAACTGTGGCAGGCCATGCATGCACGGGGCTGCACCCGGGTGGTGGATGTGGTCGAGACGCACAACGTGCCGGCGCTGAAACTGCACCTGCGCATGGGCTACCAGGAACAGGGGCGTGTGCTGCATGTGTACGGCCTGTTCGGGCGCTGGAAGCTGTTCCGCGAAAGCTGCTACCAGGGTTCGCGACTGGTGCCGCTGTGCAAGGTGAAGGTGGTGCCGGTGGGCAAGGTGGAGATGGCCTGACAATCCTGTCTGCCTGGGTGAATCCACAGGCCTCATCGCCGGCAAGCCGGCTCCCACAGGGTCATGGGCCGATCATGGGATCTGTGCTCGGCGCCACTCTGTGGGAGCTGGCTTGCCAGCGATGAAGCCGGCAGCCGCGCCACAAAACCCTGGTCAAACCCCGGAGCTGTTCTCATCATTCCAGGGTGATATTCCCCGCCTTGATCACTTCCCCCCAGCGCTTGCCATCCGCCGCGATCAACTCGGCAAACCCGGCTGGCGTGCCCTGCTCCACGCTGATGCCGTTCTGGGCAAAGCGTTCGGCGGTCTGTGGTGATTTGGCGATCACCGCGATCGCCGTGCCGAGCTTCTCCACCAACTCTGGCGCCGCGCCCTTGGGCAGGACGATGCCGAACCAGCCCGAGGCGACGAAGCCCGGCAAGCCCGCTTCGGTGGCACTGGGCACGCCCGGCAGCAGTGGCGAACGCTCGGCGCTGCTGAGCACCAGGCCCTTGAGCTTGCCGGCCTGGATCTGCGGGGCCAGCACGGTGAGGGTATCGACCGCCACATCCACCTCGCCACCCAGCAGCCCCGTGACTGCCGGCGCACTGCCCTTGTACGGCACATGCAGCAGATCAGCGCCGGCCAGGTGCTTGAGCAGTTCGCCAGACAGGTGGCAGAGCGTGCCATTGCCGCACGAGGAATAGCTCAAGGCTCCCGGCCGCGCCTTGGCCTCGGCAATCAGCGCCGGCAGCGAGTCGATCTTGCTCCCAGCCTGCACCGCTACCACGTTGGGCACCGAGGCGACCACCGCCACCGGCACGAAGTCCTTGATCGGGTCGTAGCGCAGGTCCTTCTGCAGGTTGGGCAGGATCGCCAGTTGTCCGGCGGTGGCCAGGGACAGGGTGTAGCCATCCGGTTTGGCCTTGGCCACCGCTTCGGCGGCGATGGCGGTACCGGCGCCGGGCTTGTTGTCCACCACCACCGGCTGGCCGAGGGAGGCAGACAACTGCTCGGCGTAGTAGCGACCGATGGTGTCCGCCGCACCACCGGGCGGGAACGGCACGACCAACGTCACCGGGCGGCTCGGGTAGTTGTCGGCCTGGGCCAGGCCGGTGATGCCCAGGGCCAGGGCGGCCAGGGCAAATCTGAAGGAACGGGCAAGCTTCATGGTGAATTCCTGAATGAGGGGAAAAGTCAGTCTTCGCTGAACGCCACCTGGCGGGTGGCACGCAGCCGTGGCGAGAGCATCAGCAGCACCACCAGCGCGCAGAGGATCAGCAGGGTCAGGCTCAAGGGCCGGGTGAAGAACACCGTGACATCGCCGCGCGACAGCAACATCGCCCGGCGCAGGTTCTCTTCCATCAGCGGTCCGAGCAGATAGCCGAGCAACAGCGGCGCCGGCTCGCAGCGCAGCTTGATGAACAGGTAGCCGAGCAGGCCGAAAGCGACGGTCAGCAGCACGTCGAACAGGCTGTTGTTGACGCTGTACACGCCGATACAGCAGAACAGCAGGATCGATGGGTAAAGCAGGCGATACGGCACCGCCAGCAGGCGCACCCAGATACCTACCAGCGGCAGGTTGAGCACCAGCAGCAACAGGTTGCCGAGCCACATGCTGACGATCAGGCCCCAGAACAGCTCGGGACGCTCGTCGATCACCTGCGGTCCGGGGACGATGCCGTGGATCATCATGGCCCCGGCCATCAGCGCCATCACCGCATTGGACGGCAGGCCCAGCACCAGCATGGGAATAAAGGAGGTCTGCGCCCCGGCATTGTTGGCCGACTCCGGGCCGGCGACGCCCTCGATGGCGCCCAGGCCGAAACGCTCCGGCTGTTTGGCCAGGCGCTTTTCGATCATGTATGAGGCGAACGAGCCGAGCATCGCCCCGCCGCCCGGCAACACACCGAGCAGCGCACCCAGGCCGGTGCCGCGCAGGATCGGTTTCCAGCTGCGCCGGTAGTCGTCCCGAGATGGCATCAGGCTGCCGACCCGCGCCACCTGGGCCTTGCCGGCGTGGTCGCGCTCCAGGTTGGCGATGATCTCGGCAATGCCGAAGATGCCCATGGAAATCACCACGAAGCTGATGCCGTCGCTCAACTCGGGAATGCCGAAGGTAAAGCGCTCGGCCCCGGAATTGACATCGGTGCCCACCAGCCCGAGCAGCAGGCCGAGCAGGGTCATGGCGATGGCCTTGAGCACATCGCCCTGGGCCAGGACGATGGCTGCTACCAGGCCCAGCAGCATCAGTGAAAAGTACTCCGCCGGGCCGAACTTCAGCGCAGCTTCCGCCAGAGGCGTGGCCGCCGCAGCCAGCAGCAGGATCGCCAGGCTGCCGGCGATGAACGAACCGATCGCGGCGATGGCCAGGGCCACTCCCGCCCTGCCCTTGCGCGCCATGGCATGGCCATCGAGGCAGGTCACCACGGAGGACGACTCACCCGGCAGATTGACCAGGATCGCCGTGGTCGAACCGCCGTACTGGGCGCCGTAGTAGATGCCGGAAAGCATGATCAGCGCCGCCGACGGTGTCAGGCCGTAAGTGATCGGCAGCAGCATGGCGATGGTCGCCACCGGTCCCAGTCCGGGCAGCACGCCGACCAGGGTGCCGAGGGTCACGCCGACGAAGCAATACAGCAGGTTGTTCAGGGTAAAGGCCGCTTCCAGGCCAAGCGCCAGGTGATCGAACAGTTCCATGGCGCGCCCTCAGACCGGCCAGGCCGGCAGGTTGAGGCCCAGGCCCCAGGCGAACAGCGCCACGCTGAACAACCCGAGCGCGCAGCCCAGCGCCGTCAGTTCGCCGAGGTGGGCACGGCGCCGGGCCAGGCCGCTGAGCAGGGTCATGAGCAAGGTCGACAGGGCCAGGCCGAGGCTCGGCAGCAACAGGGCGAAGGCCAGCACACTGCCGCCGATGGACAGGCCCGGGCGGACCTGGAACAGCTCGCCCAGGGCCACCCGTTCACGGCACAGGGCCAGGCCGCGAACCAGCAAGGCCGCGCCCAGGCCACACAGCGCCAGGCTGACCAGCCAGGGGAAATAGCCGGCGCCCATGCGCATCGCGGTGCCGCTGGCGTAGTCGCGACCGATCAGCAGGCCGGCGACGCCGAAAGCAAGGAACAGCAGGCCGGCGAGCACTTCGCGGGCATCGAACAGCAGGGTGCGCAGGGGGTGTTGCACGGCAGTCTCCAGGCGCCCGCTGGCAGGCACGGTGGTGGACGATCCGCGCGTGCGGTCTCGTGACGAGGGGTCTTTTTTGGGGCCGCTGTGCGGCTCTTCGCGACGGTTCGGCGCCCCGACAAGCTCGCTCCCACGGATCAAGTGCGTCCCTGTGGACTGCGAAGCAGCCCCAAGGTCTCTTAGGACAGGCGCGCGGCGACCTTGGCCCGGGTCAGCGGCAGCAGCTCGCGGCCATAGTCCTCGGCATCGACCACCGGGTCGAAGCCACGGATGAGGAAGGTCTTTACGCCAAGGTCGTAGTAGGCCAGCAGCGCATCGGCGACCTGCTCCGGAGTACCGACCAGCGCGGTGGAGTTGTGCCCGCCGCCAACCAGCCCGGCGATTCCGGTCCACAGGCGCTCGTCGACGCGATCACCCTTGGCCACGGTGTCGAGCAGGCGCTGGGCGCCGACACTCTGCGGCTTGTTGGCGATCACCGGGCCAGCCCGCTCGATACGCTGGCGGGCGCTGCCGAGGATGGTCTCGGCCTTGGCCCAGGCGGCTTCCTCGGTGTCGGCGATGATCGGCCGGAACGACACGCTGAACTCGATCTCGCGACCATGGCGGGCAGCCTCGGCGCGCACGGCGGCGATGGTCTCGCGGGTCTGCTCCAGCGACTCGCCCCACAGGGCGAAGACATCGGCATGCTTGCCGGCCACCTGCAAGGCGGCTTCGGACGAGCCGCCGAAATACACCGGCAGATGAGGCTTTTGCAGCGGTTTGATCGCCGAGAAGGCGTTCTGCGCCTGGTAGTGAGCGCCCTGGTGATCGAACGGCTGCTCTTCGGTCCAGACCTTGCGCACCACGTCAAGAAACTCATCGGTGCGCGCATAGCGCTGGTCGTGGTCAAGGTGGTCGCCGTCCTTGCGCTGCTCGCCGTCGTTGCCGCCGCTGATCACATGCACGGCCAGGCGGCCATCGAGCAGATGTTCCAGGGTCGCCAGCTTGCGCGCCGCAACGGTGGGGGCGACGAAGCCGGGACGGTGAGCCAAGAGGAAATTGATTTTCGAAGTGGCCAGTCCGGCCAGGGCAGTCACCAGGAAACCGTCCGGCTGATCGGACCAGTAGCCCACCAGGATGCGGTCGAACCCCGCCTCCTCATGGACCTGGGCGAAACGGGTGATGTACGCCTTGTCGAAGATCGGGCCGGTGGCGTCGATGGTTTCCGAGGACAGTCGATGGCCGATCATGCCGATGAATTGAACGCTCATGCTGGATCTCCTTGAAGGCGGAAGGGAAAGACCGCTGGTTATAGAAAGAGGCTTCCCCCAAACGATCGCTTATAATCTAACGATCGCTTCATCCGCTGTGAAATTCTTTTAAGGTATAAGCTAATACAAAAAATAAAGAATAATCTTTTATCTTTAAAATTCTCTTTCCGCATATTAGCTTATGCGGAATTTGAATTTTGAGAATCATCTGGCCGTTGCTAGGGTTCTTGGAAAACCGCAGCCTGAGCCTTCAACCATGACCCAACCGCTACGTCTCGACCGCCTGCGCCAGTTCATCGGCGACCTGGCCGAACTGCTGGACAACGAGAACGAAGAAGCCGCCATCCTCGACCGCGGGCAGAACCTGCTGCAGCAACTGGTAGCCCATGACGACTGGCTGCCGGACGAACTGGCCCAACCCAGCCCCGAGCGCTACCAGCAGTTCCTCCTGCATGCCGACTCGCGCCAGCGCTTCTCGGTGGTGAGCTTCGTCTGGGGCCCCGGGCAGCGCACGCCGATCCACGATCACCGGGTCTGGGGGCTGATCGGCATGCTGCGTGGTGCCGAGTATTCCCAGGGTTTCGCCCGCACCGAGAGCGGTGCCTTGATTCCTGCCGGTGACGCCGTGCGCCTCGCCCCTGGCCAGGTCGAAGCGGTGTCGCCGCGCATCGGCGATATCCACGAAGTACGCAATGCCCACGACGACCAGGTGTCGATCAGCATCCACGTTTATGGCGCCAACATCGGCGCGGTAAAACGCGCCGTCTACCTCGCCGACGGTAGCGAGAAACCCTTTATTTCCGGCTATTCCAACACCCGCTTGCCCAATATCTGGGACCTGTCCAAAGAGAACCCCGCCCCATGAGTACCGTGCCTACCCGCTCCTACGCCGAGCTGCGCCAGCACCTGCTGGCCAAGGATGAACTGGCCCTGATCGATGTGCGCGAAGAAGCGCCCTTCGCCCTGGAGCATCCGCTGTTCGCCGCCAACATTCCCCTGTCGAAACTGGAAATCGAGATCTACGCCCGGGTGCCGCGGCGCGATACCGCGGTCACCGTCTATGACGATGGCGAGGGCCTCGCCGCGCTGGCCGCCGAGCGCCTGCGCGCCCTTGGCTACAGCGACGTGGCCCTGCTCGAAGGCGGCCTGGCCGGCTGGCGCGAAGCCGGTGGCGAGCTGTTCCGCGACGTCAACGTGCCGAGCAAGGCCTTTGGCGAGCTGGTCGAGGCCAAGCGTCATACGCCATCGCTGGCTGCCGAGGAAGTCCAGCAACTGCTGGATGACAAGGCCGACGTGGTGGTGCTCGATGCCCGCCGTTTCGACGAGTACCAGACCATGAGCATTCCCGGCGGCATCAGCGTGCCGGGTGCCGAACTGGTGCTGCGGGTGGCCGAGCTGGCACCGGATCCGCAGACCCGGGTCATCGTCAACTGCGCCGGGCGTACCCGCAGCATCATCGGCACCCAATCGCTGGTGAATGCCGGCATCCCCAACCCGGTGTCGGCCCTGCGCAACGGCACCATCGGCTGGACCCTGGCCGGGCAGCAACTGGCCCACGGCCAGGCGCAGCGCTTTGCCGAAGTCAGCAACGAGACCCGCGACAACGCCGCCGAGCGTGCCCGCGCGGTGGCCGACAAGGCCGGCGTGGCGCGGATCTCCAAGGATGACCTGGCGATCTGGCAAGCCGAATCCCAGCGCACCACCTACCTGTTCGATGTGCGCACGCCGGAGGAATACGCCAAGGGTCACCTCCCGGGCAGTCGCTCCACCCCGGGCGGCCAACTGGTCCAGGAAACCGACCACAACGCCAGCGTGCGTGGCGCGCGCATCGTGCTGGTGGACGACGATGGCGTGCGGGCCAACATGAGCGGGTCCTGGCTGGCGCAGATGGGCTGGCAGGTAGCAGTGCTGGATGGCCTGGACTCCGCTGACTTCAGTGAAACCGGCGACTGGCAGGCACCGCTGCCGGAGCTGCCGCAACCGCCATCGATCCAGGGCGAGCAGTTGCAGCAGTGGCTGGAGGCCGGCGACACCGTGCTGCTCGACTTCACCACCAGCGCCAACTACGTGCAGCGGCATATCCCCGGCGCGCACTGGGCGATCCGCGCGCAACTGGCCCAGGCTCTGGAACAGTTGCCGGTGGCGGAGCGCTACGTTGTGACCTGCGGCAGCAGCCTGCTGGCGCGCTTTGCCGCCGTCGACCTGCAGGCGCTGACGCGCAAGCCGGTGTTCCTGCTGGAAGGTGGGACCGGGCGCTGGATCGCCGAGGACCGTGCACTGGAACATGGCGAGACGCACCTGGCGGTGCCGCGCAGCGACCGTTATCGCCGGCCGTATGAAGGCACCGACAATCCGCGGGAGGCGATGCAAGGCTATCTGGACTGGGAGTTCGGGTTGGTGGAGCAGTTGGGTCGGGATGGTACCCATGGGTTCTTCGTGATCTGACACAGCACTCTTTCTCAAACCCCAACAATCACTGTGGGAGCTGGCTTGCCAGCGATGAGGCCAGCAGGAACAACCTTTGTTGCTCTGTCGGGCCCTATCGCTGGCAAGCCAGCTCCCACAGGTTTTTCCATCAGCCTGACGAGTGCATTTCAGACCCAGCAATAAATAAATTTTAAGCATATTGATAAAGATCAATAATTCCTCAAAAGAATAATATTGATATTCCAATAAAGAATTTCCACTCCGATTCTTATAAAAATAAGATCAATACCAGACGATCTCGTCACCCCTTCAAGACCCCAGGCGATCCACCTGCACCCGCACCCAGGGCCAGTGCCAGCTTCGATGGACCAAGCCCGCATGCCCCAGCATTTCCCTTTCAGCGCCCTGACCGCCGCCCTGCTCCTGGCCAGCCTCGCCCCCGCTACCCAGGCCGCCAGCAACGACACCCACCTGGACACCGTGACCGTGATCTCCACCGGTATCCGCGGCCAGGAACGTACCGTGGCCGACAGCCCGGCGCCGATCGATGTGATCAATAGCGAGCAACTGCTCAAGACCGGCCGTGCCGAACTGTCGGAAGCCATCTCGCGGCTGCTGCCATCGTTCAACTTCGGCACCAATATCGCCGGCTACAACTCGGTCACTCGCCCCCTGAGCAACCGTAGCCTGGGCCCGGCCTACACCCTGGTGCTGGTCAACGGCAAACGTCGGCACAACGGCGCCGTCGGCCAGCGCGGCAATATCGACAACAGCGGCGCCAACGCGGTGGACATCGACCTGATCCCGGTCAGCGCCGTCGACCATATCGAAGTGCTCAAGGACAGCGCCGCCGCCCAGTACGGCTCGGACGCGGTGGCCGGGGTGATCAACATCATCCTCAAGTCCAGCGCCTCCGGCGGCCATGTCGAGAGCAGCTACGGCAAGCTCTACTCCGGCCAGGGCGAGACCCTCAAGCTGGCCGGCGACCAGGGCTTCAAGCTCGGTGAAAGCGGCTTCCTGCACCTGTCCGCCGATGCCCGCAAGCGCGGCACCGCCGCCTGGAACGACAAGGCCGACAGCAGCGTGCGTGCCTTCAGCGACCCGGCCAAGCAGGCCGCCTGGGACCGCGTGGCAATCAAGAACGGCGACCCGGAACTGAAAGCCTTCAACCTCGCCTACAACGCCGAGCTGCCGCTGGACGCCCTGACCCTCTACTCCTACGCCACCTACGGCGAACGCGAGGCCGAGGCCTACAACTACTTCCGCCTGCCCACCGGCACCGCCGCCGTGCCCGAGCTGTTCCCCGACGGCTACTACCCGCTGAACAACATCAAGGACCGCGACTACCAGTTCCTCTTCGGCGGCAAGGGCGAGCGCGCCGACTGGCACTGGGACCTGAGCACCACCTACGGGCGCAACAACATCCACCATTACAGCGACTTCAACATCAACCCGTCGCTGGGTACCGCGACCCCGACCAAATTCGACAACCTGGCGACCTTCCGCTTCGAGCAGTGGGTCAACAACTTCGACCTGACCCGCCGCTACGACAGCCTGTTCGGCCTGACCTCGCCGGTGCAGGTGTCGGCCGGCCTGGAACACCGCTGGGAGCGCTTCAGTACCTTCGCCGGCGACCCCGAGGCCTACATCACCGGCAGCTACCCCGCCGCGTCCGGGGCCCAGGCCGCAGTGACCCTGCGCCCGGAAGACGAAGTCAGCCTGATCCGCAACAACTACGCGGCCTACCTCGACCTCGGCTTCGACCTGACCGAACGCTGGTTCCTCGATCTGGCCGGGCGCGTCGAGCACTACGACGACGATTCCGGCAACACCTTCGGACTCAAGCTCAACTCGCGCTATGAACTGACCGACCAGGTCGCCGTGCGCGGCACCGTCGGCACCGGCTTCCGCGCGCCGTCGCTGACCCAGATCGGCTACACCGTGGCCGACAACCGCGTGGCCACCGACGTCAACGGCAACGTGGTCCCGGCGGTGACCCGCCTGACCCCGTCCGACAGCAGCCTGGCCGCGGCCCTCGGCGGCGACAAGCTGAAGCCGGAGAAATCGCGCAACCTCGGCCTTGGCCTGACCTGGCAACCGGCGCCGCGCACCAGCCTTACCGCCGACGCCTACCTGATCGACATCGACGACCGCATCACCCTGACCAGCAACATCTACGACCAGGGCAATGGCGTCATCACCTCGATCCTGCAAAGCCAGGGCGTCGCCCCCGGGACCTGGGTCAACTACTACACCAACGCCTACGACACCCGTACCAAAGGCCTGGACATCGTCGCCGACCACAGCACCGATTTCGGCGCCTGGGGCGACGTGCGCTGGAGCCTGGCGTTCAACTGGAACAAGACCAGCATCGAGGACGTGCGCGATACCCCGGCGTCCCTGGCCGGCTCCGGCGTGACCCTGGTCGGCCGCGACCGCGAGGGCGACCTGACCGTGGCCAGCCCGCGGACCAAGTGGATCCTCGGCGCCAACTGGAAGGTCGACGATTGGGCGGTGAACCTGCAGACCACCCGCTACGGCAGCGTCAAGACCCTGGCCGTCAACCCCAGCGGCGACCGCAGCTTCAACGCGCGCTGGATCACCGACCTGGACGTTGCCTACACCTTTTTCGACCAACTCACCATCAGCGTCGGCGCCACCAACCTGTTCGACGTGCGCCCGTCGCGCAACGCGGTGTACAGCTCGCTGGGCCTGGCGCCCTACGGCAACCCGCCGTTCCACCCTGGTGGCGGCTACTGGTACAGCAAGATCGCCTACGACTTCTGATCCAAGAGACAACAAAGGTTGAGAGCGCAACGCGAATCCTGTGGGAGCTGGCTTGCCAGCGATTGCGGTACTGAATTCACCGACGTCATCGCTGGCAAGCCAGCTCCCACAGGGTCCGCGTCACCTTTGACCGAGATATGAAGATACCCATGCTTCGAGGAGGAACGCCCATGAGACTGCAACGAACCCTGGCCAGCGCGGCCATCCTGCTGGCCCTGGGCCTGACCCTGCCGGGCTGCTCGCCCTCGCAACCGGACGCCCAGGCGGCCAGCACGCTGAAGATCGCCTTCTTCAGCGACAACACCCAACTGGTCAGCATCGACCCCTTCCAGGTCTACTGGATCGAGCACCGCGTGGTCCTGCGCAACGTGGTCGAAGCGCTGACCGACCAGGACCCGCAGACCGGCCAGATCATCCCCTGGCTGGCCGAACGCTGGGAGATCAGCCCGGACGCCCGCGAATACACCTTCCATCTGCGCAAGGACGTGACCTTCAGCAACGGCGAGGCCTTCGACGCCCAGGCGGTGAAAACCGCCTTCGACAGCAACAAGGCCTTCGCCGCCGAGCTGCCGAGCACCTTCGGCGCCACCTACCTGGCCGGCTACGACCACGCCGAGATCCTCGACCCGCACACCATCAAGCTGGTGCTGAGCAAGCCCAACGCCGGCTTCCTCCAGGCCACCTCGACCACCAACCTGTCGATCCTCGCTCCCGAGTCCTATCGCAA
Organism: Pseudomonas sp. FG98; assembly: GCF_057808595.1. NCBI lineage: Bacteria > Pseudomonadati > Pseudomonadota > Gammaproteobacteria > Pseudomonadales > Pseudomonadaceae > Pseudomonas > Pseudomonas sp. FG98. The sequence continues at coordinate 41,669 of NZ_JBMDIJ010000032.1, forward strand.
GAGCGCCAAGGAGCGTTCCCTCGGCGCGGTGATCGGCAGCGGGCCGTTCAAGATCGAGCACTACACCCCGGAAAGCGGCCTCAAGCTGGTCCGCCGCGAAGGCTACCGCTGGGCGTCGGCCAACGTGCAGAACAAGGGTGACGCGCACCTGTCGACCATCGAGGTCAGCTATGTGCCCGAGGAAAGCGTGCGCAACGGCCTGTTCCTGCAAGGCAAGGTGGACATCCTCTGGCCACGGGTGCCGTTCTCCGAGGTCGACCTGCAACTGCTGCAGCGCAACGACGCCACTATCCAGAGCCGCTCCCTGCCCGGCCCGGCGTGGAACCTCTACCCCAACACCCGCAACGAACGCATCCTCGCCGACCAGCAGGTGCGCCTGGCCGTGCAGAAAGCCATCGACCGCAAGAGCTACGCCAGCACCGTGTACAACGAGGCGTTCCCGGTGGTCGACGGCGTCTACGACGTGACCACCCCGTACTTCCGCAGCCAGGGCACCAAGCTCGCCTATGACCCGCAGGGTGCGGCGAAGCTGCTCGACGATGCCGGCTGGACCCTCGGTGCGGACAACTACCGCTACAAGGACGGCAAGCGCCTGAGCCTGGTGTACAACCTGGCCGGCAAGGAAACCCCCGGCGACGTGCTGATCCAGGACCAGCTGCGCAAGCTCGGCATCGAACTCAAGCTCAAGGTGCAGACCACCGCCGAGTGGGCCGCGGCCAACGCCGCCGGCAACTACGACCTGACCTTCACCTACATGACCCGCGCCGATCCGATCATCCTGCAGACCGTCCTCGATCCGCGCAGCGCCAACAGCTCGACCCTGGCCACCAACACCTACGCCCCGGCCGTGCTGCCCCTGGCCCAGAACCTGTTCGACGCCGGCCTCACCGCCACCACCCCCGAGCAGCGGGCCCAGGCCTACGGCCAGTTGCAGGACCTGCTGATCGACCAGGGCTCGGCGATCCCGGTGTACGAGCGGGTCTGGCAGGCGGCGACTTCCAAGCGCGTGCAGAACTTCCGCTGGAGCGCCGAGGGCTTCGCCTTCCTCAATGACATCGAGGTCAAGCCATGAGCCGCTACCTGCTCGGCCGCATCGCCCAGGCCGCGCTGGTGCTCTGGGGCGCCTACAGCATCACCTACCTGATCCTCTACCTGCTGCCGGGGGACCCGCTGAGCATCATGCTCAGCGCCTCGGGCATGGAGATCGATGCGCTGTCGCCGGAGCAACTGGCCAAGGCCAGGGCCTTCTATGGCCTGGACCAGGGCCTGCTGGAGCGCTACGTCAACCTGCTGCTCGGCGTGCTGCAGGGCGACCTCGGCCAGTCCCTGACCCTCAATCGCCCGGTCACCGAGATCCTCGCCGAGCGCCTGCCGCAGACCCTGGCCCTGGCCGGCCTGGCCATCGTCCTGTCGCTGATCGGCGGGGTCGGCCTGGCCTACCTCGCCGCCTATGTGCGCTGGCAGCCGCTCAAGGTATTCCTCGCCCGCCTGCCGGCGCTGGGCTTCTCGGTGCCGGTGTTCTGGATGGGCCTGCTGCTGATCCAGGTCTTCGCCTTCGGCCTGGGCTGGTTCCCGGCCACCGGCAGCGTCGGCTTCGAAAGCCTGGTGCTGCCGGCGGTGACCCTGGCCATTCCCAGCGCGGCGGTGTACGCCCAGGTGCTGCAACGGGGCTTTATCGATGTCTGGCGCGAACCCTATATCACCACCGCCTTCGCCAAGGGCCTGAGCCGCGCCCAGGTCCAGGCCCGCCACGGCCTGCGCAATGCCGCCCTGCCGCTGCTGACCCTGATCGGCCTGCAGGTGGGCAACACGGTGTCCGGCGCGGTGCTGGTGGAAACCATCTTCGCCCGCAACGGCGTCGGCCGCCTGGTCCAGGAAGCGGTACTGCGCCAGGACATCCCGCTGGTGCTGGCGGTGGTCACGGTGTCCGCCGCCGCCTTCGTGCTGGTCAACCTGCTGGTGGACCTGCTCTACCCCATCCTCGACCCGCGCATCACCCATGCGCCCAAGGTGACCTGAGATGACCGTCCTGCAACGTCTGATTCCCGTGGCCGGCGACGCCGCGCCATGGCGCCCGCGGCGGCGCCTGCAACGCCTGTTCGACCAGGCCGGCCCCTTGCTGCGTCGGCCGGGGTTCGTGGTGGCACTGATCCTGGTGCTGTTCACCCTGGTCGCCGCACTGGCGCCGTGGCTGTTCACCCAGGTCGATCCCTATGCGACCCAGCCTTCGGCCAAGCTGCTGCCGCCCAGCGCGCTGCACTGGTTCGGCACCGACGAGTTGGGGCGCGACCTGTACACCCGGGTGCTGTATGGCGCGCGCCTGTCGGTGGAGGCAGCGCTGCTGGCGGTGGGCCTGGCGCTGCTCAGCGGCCTCGGCCTGGGCATCGTCTCGGGCTTTATCGGCGGCCGGGTCGATGCCGTGATCATGCGCATCGTCGATGTGCTGCTGGCGCTGCCGGGCCTGCTGCTGGCCTTGGCCATCGTCACTGCCATCGGCTTCGGCACCATCCCCGTGGCCATCGCCGTGGGCGTCGGCATCATTCCCGGCTTCGCCCGCACCACCCGCGCCGAAGTGCTGCGGATCAAGACCCTGCCCTATGTCGAGGCGGCGCGTCTCGGCGGCGCGAGCTGGACCAGCACCCTGCTGCGCCATGTGCTGCCCAATGCCTGGGGCCCGGTGGCGGTGCTCGCCACCCTGGATATCGGTGCGGCGATCCTCGCCACTGCCGGCCTCAGTTTCCTCGGTTTCGGCGCCGAGCCGCCGGCGGCGGAATGGGGCACCCTGATCGCCAATGGCCGCCACTTCCTCATCACCGCGCCCTGGGTTTCGCTGCTGCCGGGGCTGTTCCTGGTGCTGGTGGTGTTCAGCCTCAACCATATCGCCCGCACCTTCGAGGAGATCCAGCGATGAGCCACCTGATCGATGTGCAGGACCTGCGGGTCAGCTACCACAGTGGCGGCCGGGTCACCGAGGCGGTGCGCGGAGTGAGTTTTCACCTGCAGCCGGGCGAGACCCTGGCCATCGTCGGTGAGTCCGGCTCGGGCAAAACCACCGTCGCCAGCGCCCTGCTCGGCCTGCTGCCGACCACCGCGCGGATCGATGGCGGACGCCTGGCGGTCGCCGGCCAGGACATCAGCCATGCCAGCGAGCGCAGCAAGCAGCGCCTGCGCGGGCGGGTGGTCGGGCTGGTGCCGCAAGACCCGATGGTCAGCCTCAACCCGACCCTGAGCATCGGCAAGCAGATCGGCGAAAGCCTGCTGCTGCGCCATGGCAAGCGCTATCCGGGGCTGGATGCCGATGTGCTGGAACTGCTGGAGCAAGTCGGCATCGACAACCCGGCCCTGCGCGCCGGGCAGTATCCCCACGAGCTGTCCGGCGGCATGCGCCAGCGGGTGCTGATCGCCATCGCCCTGGCCGGCGAGCCGCAGCTGATCATCGCCGACGAGCCCACCAGCGCCCTGGACGTGACGGTGCAAAAGCGCATCCTCGATCACCTGGAACAACTGGTCAGGGCACGGGGCATCGCCCTGGTGATCATCACCCACGACCTCGGCGTCGCCGCCGACCGCGCCGACCGGGTGCTGGTGATGCGCCAGGGCGAGGTGGTGGAAAGTGGTATCGCCCGGGAGGTGTTCTCCGCGCCGAGCCACGCCTACACCCGTGATCTGCTGGCCGCTGCGCCGGCGTTCGGTGCCACCCCGAAACCGGTACCTGTGGAAACACGCGGAGCCGCGCCACTGCTGGAGTTCGACGCTGTCGGCAAGCGTTTCGCACTGCCTCGCGGCCAGCATTTCCAGGCCTTGCAGGACCTCAGCCTGGCGGTCTATCCGGGGCAGACCCTGGCCATCGTCGGCGAATCCGGATCGGGCAAAAGCACCAGCCTGCGCATCGCCCTCGGCCTGGAACAGCCCAGCAGCGGCCGGGTGCGCTTTGCCGGGCAGGAAATCGGCGGGCTGGGCTGGAAGCAGTTCAGGCCGCTGCGCCAGCGCATGCAACTGGTGCAGCAGAATCCCTTCGCCGCGCTCGACCCGCGGTTCAGCGTGTACCAGAGCGTGGTCGAACCACTGGTGTCCTTCGGTCTGCTCAAGGGGCGCGAACTGGAACAGGCGGCGCGCCAATTGATGGAGCAGGTGCAGTTGCCAGCCAGCTACCTCGACCGCCTGCCGCGGGAATTGTCCGGTGGGCAGCGCCAGCGGGTCGCCATCGCCCGGGCTTTGGCGCTAAAGCCGGACCTGTTGCTGCTGGATGAGCCGGTGTCGGCGCTGGATGTCTCGGTGCAGGCGCAGATCCTTGACCTGCTGCGCGAGTTGCAGGCTGAGCTGGGCGTGGCTTACGTGCTGGTGTCCCACGACCTGGCGGTGGTCGCCAGCCTGGCGCACCAGGTGGTGGTGCTCAAGCAGGGACAAGTGGTGGAACAAGGAGAAGCGCGGCAGGTGCTGGAGCAGCCGCGGGAGCGCTACACCCGGGAGTTGCTGGAGGCGGTGCCGGGGAGACGGCTGGCAGTGGCCTGACTTTTCTACTGTTCTTTCGGGCCTCATCGCTGGCAAGCCAGCTCCCACAAGTTCAGCTGTGCTTGCGGTCCTTGTGGGAGCTGGCTTGCCAGCGATGAGGCCCCGGAATCCAATAAAAATCCCGGCCAATGGACCGGGATTTTCATGTTCAAGCGCTATTTACTTGATAACCCCACAAGCAAACCGCGCCGCCCCGCCACCCAGCGGCGCCGGGTGATCCGCATGGTTGTCGCCACCGGCATGGATCATCAGGGCATGGCCCTTCAGCTCATCGAGCTTCTTGATCTTCGGCGCCAGCAGCGGCTGCGCGGCCTTGCCGTCGGCGGTGACGATCAGCGCCGGCAGGTCGCCCATATGGCCGCCGTCATCCCACGGGAAGCTGTGCTTGCCGGTGTTCTTCGGATCCCAGTGACCGCCGGCACCACCGGCAGGAACCGGCTTGCTGTCGGCCTCGGTCGGTGCGCAGCTGGGATTGGCGTGTACATGGAAACCATGCACACCTGGCGCCACGCCGCTCAGCTCGGGGGTGAACACCGCACCATAGGGGCTCTCGGTGATGGTCACGAAGCCGACGCTCTTGCCCTCGCCCTGGGCGGTGGCTTCCTTGAGTTCGACCTTGATCGAGTCAGCGGCCTGCACCGCGGCGCTGGCACACAGGGCGACTGAGAGAGCAATCCACTTTTTCATTGGGCACATTCCTTATTTCATTGCAGAAAAAACGCTTGGGCAGCTTAGACAAAAACGGGGGCGGAGTTCGAATGAAAATCACTCCGGGCAACATCAGGCAACAGCTCTGGGGTGAAGGTTCCCGCTTGCCGATGCACCGCGGGACCTGTGGGAGCTGGCTTGCCAGCGATGAGGTCAGATCGGACAAAATCGTTGCCACTGCCGGCCCTATCGCTGGCAAGCCAGCTCCCACAGGGGCCCTGAGCAGCCTCCGGGATCTCACTCCGGTACCGGCAGCCGTGTCACTGCCTTCACCTCGCGCAACGACAGGCTCGACTGGATCGAGGCAATCCCCGGCTGGCGGCGCAGCACGTCCTCGACAAAACGCCCGTAGCTTTCCAGGTCGGTGGCCACCACCGTCAGCACGTAGTCCGCCTCGCCCGTGACCTTGTGACACGACAGCACCTGGGGCAGCGCCTTGATCGCCCGTTCGAACTGGTCCGGGGCGTTGTCGGAGACATTGCCGAAGCGCACCTGGGCGAAGGCCATGACGTCGTAGCCCAATTTGCGCCGGTCCAGGTTGGCCTGGTAATCGCGGATGATGCCCAGGTCCTCCAGGCGCTTGCGCCGCCGCCAGCATGGCGTGACCGACATCGACAGGCGCTCGCCCAGGGCCGCGCTGGACAGGGTGCCGTCCTCCTGCAACAGGCCCAGCAAGGTACGGTCGACACCGTCCAGCGAATCGAAAGAACTGTCTTTGCTCATGAAACCCACCTGGCGGAATGAATTTGCTCACTTAAGCCGATTCAACGGAAATAAAGCAAAACAATTTTCCTGACCCAGGGAGAAAATCTTCTTCACAACAACACCGCGAAGAGGACTCCCCCGTGCTGACCGTTTTCAGTTCCAGCCACCGCCTGCACCATGGCACCGAGCTCAAGGACGGCGCGCTGACGCCCTCCTTCGAAAAACCGCAACGGGCCGAAACGGTCCTGGCCCGGGTGCGCAGCAGCGGCCTGGGTGAAGTGATCGGCGAGCAGCGGCATGACCGCGCCTGCTATGTCGCCGCCCATAGCGAGCGCTATGTGAGCTTCCTGGAAAACGCCTGGAGCGAGTGGTCCGCCACCGGCAAGACCCACGATGCCCTGCCCCTGGTCTGGCCGGTGCGCGACCTGGCCAGCGCCCCCGAGCCCGGTTTCATCGACGGCAAGCTCGGCTTCTATGCCATGGACGCCGGCTCGCCGATCACCGCCGGCACCTGGGAGGCGGTGCGCGCCAGCGCCGATGTGGCGCTGACCGCGATGGACCAGGTGCTCGCCGGGCATCACGCCGCCTTCGCCCTGTGCCGCCCACCAGGACACCACGCCGCCCGCGAGTACATGGGCGGCTATTGCTACCTGAACAACGCCGCCATCGCCGCCGAACGCTGCCTGGCCCAGGGCTCGCGGCGGGTAGCGATCCTCGACGTGGACTTCCACCACGGTAACGGCACGCAGAACATCTTCTACGACCGCGCCGACGTATTCTTCGCCTCGATCCACGGTGATCCCCATGTGTCCTACCCGTACTTCTCCGGTTATGCCGAGGAAACCGGGATCGGCGCCGGCGAAGGCTGCAACGCCAACTACCCGCTGGCCCGCGGCACGACGTGGAGCCGCTTCAGCGAAGCCCTCGACCATGCCCTGGCGCGCATCGTCGCCTATCGCCCCGAGCAACTGATCATCTCCCTCGGCGTCGACACCTTCGAAGACGACCCGATCAGCCATTTCCGCCTGACCAGCGAGGACTTCCTGCGCCTGGGCCAACGCATCGCCAGCGCCGGGCTGCCGACCCTGTTCGTGATGGAGGGCGGCTACATGGTCGACGAGATCGGCATCAACGCGGTGAACACCCTGCAAGGCTTCGAAGCCAACACCTGAAACCCCGCCCCGCCCGCCTTGGCGGGGCTTTCCAGCGATCCACTAGAACAACAAGAGAGGTTCGATCATGCACACGTCTTCCGCACGCCCGGAGGCAGCCGGGCACCTGCAGCGCACCCTGGAAAACCGCCATATCCAGCTGATCTCCATCGGCGGGGCAATCGGCACCGGGCTGTTCATGGGCTCCGGCAAGATCATCGCCCTGGCCGGCACCTCGATCATCCTGGTCTACGCCATCATCGGGTTCTTCCTGTATTTCGTGATGCGCGCCATGGGCGAGCTGCTGCTGTCCGACCTGCGCTTCAAGTCCTTCGCCGATATCGTCGCCGCCTACCTCGGGCCACGGGCCGGCTTCGTCCTCAGTTGGTCGTACTGGCTGAGCTGGAGCGTCGCGGTGGTCGGTGACGTGGTGGTGGTCGCCGGCTTCATGCAGTACTGGTACCCGGACCTGCCGGCGTGGATGCCGGCGTTCTTCACCCTGTTCCTCCTGCTGGGCCTGAACATGCTGGCGGTGCGGATCTTCGGCGAGGTCGAGTTCTGGTTCGCGATCATCAAGATCATCGCCATCGTCGCCCTGATCCTCACCGCACTGGTGATGATCGCCACCGCCTTCACCTCGCCCAACGGCGTGCAGGCGAGCCTCTCGCATATGGTCACGCCCGGGGCGATCTTCCCCCACGGCCTGAGCGGCTTCTTCGCCGGTTTCCAGATCGCCGTGTTCTCCTTCGCCGGCACCGAACTGATCGGCACCACCGCCGCCGAAGCGAAGAACCCGGAGCGCACCCTGCCCAAGGCGATCAACACCATTCCGGCGCGGATCCTGCTGTTCTACATCCTTGCCCTGGTGTGCATCATCAGCGTGGTGTCCTGGGCCGAAGTGCCGGCCAACCGCAGCCCCTTCGTCGAACTGTTCCTGCTCGCCGGCTTCCCCGCCGCCGCCGGGATGATCAACTTCGTGGTGCTGACCTCGGCCGCCTCCTCGGCCAACAGCGGCGTGTATTCCGGCTGCCGCATGCTCTTCGGCCTGGCCGAGCGACGCAATGCGCCGGGGATCTTCGGCCGTCTGTCGCGGCTTAGCGTGCCGGTCTACAGCCTGCTGTTCTCGGGGATCTGCATGTTCGTCGGGCTGACCCTGCTGTTCGTGATTCCCGAGGTGATGACCGTGTTCACCCTGATCTCCACGGTGTCGGCAGTGCTGGTGATCTTCACCTGGTCGATGATTCTCGCTGCCTATATCGCCTATCGCCGGGTCAACCCGGCCGCCCACCAGCGCTCCGCCTTCAAGATGCCGGGTGGCGTGCCCATGGCAGCGGCGACCCTGGCCTTCCTGCTGTTCGTCCTGTCGTTGCTGGCGCTGGAAGCCGATACCCGCGCGGCCTTGCTGGCGATGCCATTCTGGTTCGTCTTCCTCCTGCTGATGTACCGCCGCCGTGGCCGCCAGGCAGGCGCTGCACTGGCGGACAACGGCTGATCCCAGCCTGCGACATTTCGCCCGGGTCACAGGACGTGACCCGCCGGTCACCCGTGGTTGTCTTTCTCTGAAGACAACAATCACAACATCAGGGTTGACCCATGCATCCCCAACGCACCGCCTTGCACAACGAGCTGCACGCCCGCCCCTCGTTGTATTTCGACGCCCCGGCGCATGTCTTCCACCTGGCCTTCGTCGGCAGCCCGCAGCAGTGCGATGACCTGCTGCGGCGCTGCTGCCCCGATGCGGGCAATACCGACGCGGTGCAGGGCATCACCCGCTTCGATGGCTGCCCGTTCAAATGGGAGCGGCATTCCGAGTTCTTCACCCTGACCCTGGTACGTCCCGCCAGCGACCACGCGCCGGACTGGAGCGAGCTGCCCGCCGCGCTGGCCGACGCCATCGCCCCCTGGCGCGAGCTGATCATCAATGCCATGCAGGTGCTGGTGCGCGAGGAAGACGGCCTGCAACTGGCGCGCTACGGCTTCAAGGACCCCGCCGGCTCCAGCGTCGGCGGCGGTGATGCGGTGGTGTGGAGCGACTTTCGCCTGGACGACCAGGGCAGCAACCGCCTGCTGTTCGTCAATCGCCGGCTCAATGCCTACCGCCTGGGGCGGATGATCCGCCGCCTGCTGGAAATCGAGACCTACCGGATGATGGCGTCCCTGGCCCTGGGCACCGCCAAGGAACTCGCGCCGCAACTGGATGGCTTCGACCGTGGGCTGGTCCAGCTGTCGCAGCGCAATGCCGGGGCCAGCGGGGTACAGGCCAAGGTGCTGCTGGAAGATATCGCCGAGCTGTCACGCCAGGTAGTGGCCGCCACGGTGAAAAGCCGCCACCGCTTCAGCGCCACCCAGGCCTATGCGCAACTGGTGTTCGAGCGCCTGGCGGAACTGCGCGAGGGGCATGTCGGCGATTGCCAGCGGTTGGGGATCTTCATCGAGCGGCGTTTCAAGCCCACCGTGCGCTATTGCGCAGCGACGGAGCAGCGCCTCGATCATCTGGCCAAGGGCGTGGCCAACCTCGGCGACCTGTTGCAGGCGCGGGTGCAGGTGGAAATGGAGGAGCAGAACGCCGGGATCCTGCACAGCCTGAATGCCCGCGCGGAATCGCAGATCAAGATCCAGCGGGCGGTGGAAGGCCTGTCGATCATCGCCATCACCTATTACCTGCTGAGCCTGTTCAAGCTGTTCTATGCCGGGCTGGATACCCTGGGGGCACATATTGCGCCGCGGGATGCCCTGGTCGGGCTGGCGCCGGTGGTGGGCTTGATCCTGGGGGTGATCCTGTTGCGGATCAGGAAGGCCAAGCAGCATTGAGGGTTTGATGCAGGCGGAGAACCTGTGGGAGCTGGCTTGCCAGCGATTGCAATGGTGAATTCACAGCAGCAATCGCTGGCAAGCCAGCTCCCACAGATTTAGCGGCGCCTATGTGATCAAGCGGCCTGCTTCAGCGCCCGCTGATGCACGATCACACCGATCAGCGCCACGACGATCGCCGCAGCACCGGTGGAGATCACCAGCACCTGGTACTCCTCGACGAAAGCCATGGTCACCAGGCAGCCGACGATGAACACGATGCTCAGGTAGGTCAGCCACGGGAACAGCCACATTTTCAGGCGGATCTGCTTGCCCTCGGCTTCCAGCTTGCGGCGCATCTTCAGCTGCGAGCAGGCGATCACCAGGTAGACCAGCATGGCGATCATGCCGGTGGTGTTCATCAGGGTGTCCAGCACGTCCTTCGGACGCAGGGCCTCGTTGAAGTTGATCAGCGCGCAGAAGATCGCGATGGCGCACGAGCCGATGATGGCGAACACCGGTACGCCGGTGCCGGCACGGGTCATCTTGAAGATCTTCGGTGCATCGCCACGGGTAGCCAGGGAGAACAGCATGCGCGAGGCGGTGTAGTGGGCCGAGATCAGGCAGCTGCTGACCGAGGTCAGGACCACGAAGTTCATCACGAACTCGGCGCCGGGAATGCCCAGCAGTTCCAGGGTACGGCGGTACGAGCCATAGCCCGAGGTGCCCATCAGCGGGTCGTTCCATGGCACCAGGCAGACGATCAGGAAGATCGAGCCGATGTAGAACAGGCACACGCGCCACACCACCGAGTTGGTCGCCTTGACGATCTGCCCGGCCGGGTCTTTCGACTCGGACGCAGCGATGGTGACGATTTCCGCACCGAGGAAGGCAAACATCGCACCGAGCATCGCCACCACTACCGACTCGATGCCGTTGGGCATGAAGCCGCCGTGGGCGGTCAGGTTGGCCATGCCGCTGACTTCACCGGTCGGCCACAGGTTCATCACTGCGGCGGTGCAGACCACCAGGAAGCAGACGATCGCCACTACCTTGATCAGGGCGAACCAGAACTCGAACTCGCCGTAGTGCTTCACATTGAAGAAGTTCACGCAGATCAGCGCCAGGGTCGCCATCAGCACGAAGCTGTTGATGCTGACGGACGGGAACCAGCCGTGCAGGATCTTGCCCGCGACATAGGCCTCCCAGGCCATCAGGATCACCCAGTAGCCCCAGTACAGCCAGCCGATGGTGAAGCCCGCCCAGCGCCCGATGGCACGTTCGGCGTAGGTGGAGAAGGAGCCGGTGTCCGGCGAGGACGTCGCCATTTCGCCGAGCATGCGCATGATCAGCACCACCAGGATGCCGCCGGCCAGATAGGCCAGTACTGCGGCCGGGCCGGCGCTGTGGATCACGCTGCCGGAACCGACGAACAGTGCACCGCCGATCACTCCGGCGATCGACATCATGGTCAGGTGGCGCGATTTGAGCGAAGCCGCCAGCTTGCTCTCATGCTCCGACTTCGCTGCCGAAGTCGATGTGGATGTTGCGTCCATCAGTGGTCTACCCCGTGTTCTTTTTATCCAAGGAAAAACTCGACAGGGGCGCGGCATGACGTCGCGCCCCCTGTTGCATCAGCTGCTCTGATTCGACGTGCACGACACTGCCCGGGCCGACGAACGGCTAAGTGCTGGGCAGTCAGTTGTCGTGCTCAGGCTCGTCCGCTAAGCCTGAAAGTTACTGCGAAGGCACTGTCGGCAACGCTTGCGGGCGCGGCGGACAGCGAGTGAGACGCGGAGAATGATCCCCGCCTCGGGAATTCATGGTTCGACGAGCGGTTGTTCATGAAGCTTCACGGCTTTGATCTAGCGGTAACTGATACCTAATGTAAAAATGTCCGGCCTCAAGAGCCATGCACAGTGCCCACTGATTGTCACTGCACTGTACAGGTCGTCATTGCAATACAGCGCATGCGCGGCCGGCGTTACGCTCACCCGAAGGCACCGTTTTCCCATGTTCGAACTCCGCCCCGACGCCTCGCCTCCCCTGGTCAACCAGATCATCAACGGACTGCGCGAAGCGATCGAGAACCAGACCCTCAAGCCCGGCGCCAAGGTGCCGTCGATCCGCGCGTTCGCGGCAAAGTACTCGGTGAGCACCTTCACCGTGGTCGAGGCCTACGATCGCCTGGTGGCCCAGGGCCTGCTGGTCAGCCGCGGCACCGCCGGCTTCTTCGTCAACCGCGCCGCCGGCGACCTGCTGGAGGCCCAGGCCAGCGAGCCGGACACGGCCAAGCCGGCGTTCAATTCCGAGTGGTACCTGCAACAGATCTTCGAAAGCCGCCAGCTGGCGTTCAAGCCCGGCTGCGGCTGGCTGCCCAACGACTGGATGTTCGAGGACGGCCTGCGTCGCGGCCTGCGCCAGGTCGCCAGCAGCGTGCTGGAACTGAGCGGCTACGGCGACCCGATGGGCCTGGCCGAACTGCGCACCCTCACCGCGCAGAACCTGCAACAGGACCTGCGCATCGTCGTGCCGCCGAACCAGCTGATGCTCACCCACGGCGCCAGCCAGGCCCTGGACCTCGCGGTACGCACCCTGGTGCGCCCGGGCGACGTGGTGCTGGTGGACGATCCCGGCTACCCCAACCTGATGAGCATCCTGCGCTTCCAGGGTGCGACCCTGGTCGGCGTACCGCGTACCCCCAACGGCTACGACCTCGATCACCTGGAGCGCCTGCTCGACCAATACCGACCGACGGTGTTCTTCACCCAGCCGCACCTGCACAGCCCGACCTGCACCCGGACCCCGCTGGTGCAGCTGCACCGCCTGCTGCAACTGGCCAGCCAGCACGGCTTCCGCCTGGTGGAAAACCACCTGTACGCCGACATGATCGAAGAACCGCTGCCTTGCCTGACCAGCCTCGACCACCTGCAGCAGGTGGTCTATGTCGGCAGCTACTCGAAGAGCATCTCGCCCAACGTGCGGGTCGGCTACATGCTGGCCAACCCGGAAACCATGCAGCAGCTGCTGCAACTGAAAATGCGCTCGGGCCTGACCACCTCCCAGGTGATGGAGCGGGTGGTGTATGCCGCGATCACCGACGGCCGCTGGCGCAAGCACCTCAAGCGCCTGCGCCAGCGCCTGGCCGAGGCGCACCAGGAAGTGGGCCGGCAACTGGCGCGGCTGGGTTTCGAGCGTTTTATCGACAGCGACGAAGGCATGTACATCTGGACCCGCCACCCGGCCATCCCGGACAGCGCCGCGCTGCTCGACGATGCGCTGGACCAGGGCATCATGCTCGGCCCCGGGCAGTTGTTCATGGTCGACAGCCAGGCCACCGGCTGGATGCGCTTCAACGTGGCGTTCAGTACCGAACCGGCGTTGTGGGAGCAACTGGAGAAGTTGCTGGTCAAGCATGTGCGGGCGGTGAAGGATCGTTAGTCCTGCTGTGCCTTCACCGGCCTCATCGCCGGCAACGCCGGCTCCCACAGGCCCCCGATCGACCGCCTGATTCAGGCCCGACACAAAACCTGTGGGAGATTCTATGGCGGCAGGCAAGCAGATTGATCTTGTGACTGCTGGCCTCATCGTCGGCAAGCCGACTCCCACAGGGTTCCTGGCCCGCCATCGTACCTGCGCCCGGCGCGGTCTCTGTGGGAGCTGGCATTGCCAGCGATGAGGCCCGCAAGAACACAACAGATGGTCTAGGGTTGTGCCATGTCCCGCTCAACCTACAACCGCATCACTGTCCTTATCGGCATGGTCGCCCTGATCGCGGCCTCGGCCCTGCTCGGCCTGCCCTACTGGCGTGAAGAGTTCGCCCTCGCCGACCTCAGCACCGGCAGCGGCCAGTCGCACAGCGAACGGCTTGCCGACGGCAGCCTGCTGACCCTGGCCGAAAGCTCCTCGGTTACCCTTCAGTTCAACGAAGATCCCCACCGGATTCACCTGATCGCCGGCCAGATACTCCTGGAGGCCGGCCCTGCCCCGCTCCAGGTCATCACCCCGCAGACCCGCATCGATACCCACGACGCTCGCCTGAAGGTCGAGTACTCACAAGGCACCACCCGCATCAGCCAGTTCGCCGGCAGCAGCCGGGTCGGCGATCAACTGACCCTGAATGCCAACCAGCAGGTGCAGGTGACCGACGGCGGCATCGAGCCAGTCCTGCCGACCCCGTCGCAATAAAGGCAGTTCCTGTCGCCCGGGGCAGAAAAAAGTCGAATGTCCGCAGCCGCCGCGCCGCGCTACGATCGCCGGATCCAAAAAGAAAGACAGAGGCCGGTTTCATGACAAGCACCCTTTTCAAGGATCACTTCTCCAGCGGCTCGGCCGGCTACGCGGCCTACCGACCGAGCTACCCCCTGGAGCTGATCGACGAGCTGACCAGCATCAGCCCCGACACTGGCCGGGCCCTGGATTGCGGCTGCGGTACCGGGCAACTGTCGGTGCTGCTGGCCGAGCGTTTCGACGAAGTCATCGCCACTGACGCCAGCGCCGCGCAGATCGCCGCCGCCGAGCCCCGCGAGGGCGTGGTCTACCGCACCGCACCGGCCGAGGACAGTGGCCTCGAAGCCAACAGCGTCGATCTCATCACCGTGGCCCAGGCCGCCCACTGGCTGGACCTCGACAAGTTCTACGAAGAAGCCCGGCGCATCGCCCGGCCCCAGGCGGCCATCGCCCTGATCACCTACGGCGTGCTGCACCTGGAAGGCGAGCTGGACCGCCACCTGCACACCTTCTACTACCAGACCATCGCCGCCTACTGGCCGCCGGAGCGCCGCCATGTGGAAACCGGCTACCGCGACCTACCCTTCCCCTTCACCCCGATCGAGGTGCCGCCGCAGGTCATCGAGATGCGCTGGACCCTGGCGCAGTTGATCGGCTACCTGAATACCTGGTCGGCGGTGAAGGCGGCGGAAAAGGCCCTGGGGGTCAATCCGGTGGATGAGCTGGCCAGGGCGCTGGCGGAGGAATGGGGCGATCCGGCGACCAGGCGGCTGATCACCTGGCCGCTGACCATCCGCGCCGGGCGGATTGACTGACACCTCGACAACCTCTTTGTCAGTGCCGAACTCATCGCTGGCAAGCCAGCTCCCACAGGGGCTGCGGCGACACCGAACCCTGTGGGAGTCGGCTTGCCGACGATGAGGCCAGCAATCACAGCCTCAATTTTCTTGTCTGCCACCATGGCATCTCCCGACAGGCTTTTCGGCAAGCCGCAAAAATCTGCTCAACTCCCCTCTCCCCCCACGGAACCATTTGCCCAGCGCAAGGATCGGAGTTCCATTCCCCCTGATACTGGCAATACGCCCAGCAGTTTTCCCGGACAGTGCTACTGTCCAGAAGCCGGCAACCCGAAGAACCGGCTCATTTCCCAGGAGCGACACATCGATGGCAGCACTCAGTTCCAGCACGCTTGAAGCGATCCAGGCACAGCGCACCCAGTTGCTTGCCGACTGGACCAGGGACCTGGAGGACAAAGGCGCCACGCGCAATCTCAAGGAACAGGACCTGCAGCAACAGACCACGGAGTTCCTGCAACTGCTGATCGCCGGCCTGGAGACCAAGACCGGCGAAAACATCAGCACCACCGGCTGGGACGAAATCCGCCAGTTCCTCGAAAAGCTCTCCCACAGCCGCGCCCTGCTCGGCCACGATTCGCACCAGACCGCCTACTTCATCTTCGCCCTCAAGGGCCCGTTGTTCGCCCTGCTGCAACGGCACTTCAGCGACGAACCGGCGGCCCTCGCCGAACAGCTCTGGGTGATCTCGGAACTGCTCGATTCCCTCGGCATGCACACCATCCGCACCTTCCAGCGCTCGCGCGAGGCGGTGATCAAGCGCCAGCAGGAAGAACTGCTGGAACTGTCGACCCCGGTGGTCAAGCTGTGGGACGGCATCCTCGCCCTGCCGATGATCGGCACCCTCGACTCCCAGCGCACCCAGGTGGTGATGGAGTCGCTGCTGCAACGCATCGTCGATACCGGCGCCGAGATCGCCATCGTCGATATCACCGGGGTGCCCACCGTGGATACCCTGGTGGCCCAGCACCTGCTCAAGACCGTCACCGCCATCCGCCTGATGGGCGCCGACTGCATCATCAGCGGCGTACGCCCGCAGATCGCCCAGACCATCGTCCACCTCGGCCTCGACCTGCAAGGCATGACCACCAAGGCCAACCTGGCCGATGCGCTGAAACTGGCCCTGTCGCGCCTGGGCATCAACGCCGTCAAAGCGGGCTGAGCCATGGACCGTATCCCCATCCTGCAAATGGGCGAGTACCTGCTGGTGACCATCCAGGTCGACATGCATGACCAGCTCGCCCTGAACCTTCAGGAAGACCTCTCCGAACGCATCAGCCGCACCTCGGCCAAGGGCGTGCTGATCGATATCTCGGCGCTGGACATGGTCGACTCCTTTATCGGCCGGATGATCGGCACCATCTCCGGGCTGTCGCGGATCATGGACGCGCAGACCGTACTGGTAGGCATGCAGCCGTCGGTGGCGATCACCCTGGTCGAGCTGGGTCTGACCCTGCCCGGGGTGAGCACCGCGCTGAACGTCGAGCGCGGCATGCAGAAACTCCGTGACCGGGTGGAACGCTCATGAACCTGCGCAGCAGCGGTACCCAACCGGTGCGCCTGGAACAGGACGTGGTCCTGGCCCGGCAGACCGCGCGCAAGCTGGCCACCGAGCTGGGCATGCGCCTGATCGACCAGACCAAGCTGGTCACCGCGGTCAGCGAGCTGGCGCGCAACACCGTGGTCTACGGCGGCGGCGGCGACATGGACTGGCAGGTGCTCGACGATATCGGTCGGGTCGGCCTGCGCCTGAGCTTTCGCGACCAGGGCCCGGGCATCCCGGATATCCGCCTGGCCCTGACCGACGGCTGGACCTCCGGCGGCGGCCTGGGCCTGGGCCTGACCGGGGCCAGGCGCCTGGTGGACGAATTCGACCTGCAAACCGCGCCCGGCGAGGGCACCTGCGTGACGATTACCCGATGGACTTGAGCGTTGATGGATCGCCGACCCTGGTGCTGGCGATCGAAGAAGCATCCCAGGTCGGCCATGCCCGACGCAGCGCGCAGAAACTGGCGCAGCAGCACGGCTTCAACGAAAACGATGCCGGGCGGGTCGCGCTGGTCACGACCGAGCTGGCCAGCAATGTGCTCAAGCACGCCGGTCGCGGCGAGCTGCACCTGCGCCTGCTGCCCCACCCCGACGGCATCGGCATCGAGGTGCTGGCGGTAGACCGCGCCGCCGGTTTCGACCGCGCTACCTGCATGACCGACGGCTATTCCAGCGGCGGCACCCAGGGCATCGGCCTTGGTGCGGTGGAGCGCCAGGCCGACGCCTTCGACCTGTATACCGACGAGCGCGGCACCGTGCTGCTGGCACGTTTCTATCGCGATGGCGGCTTCGGCAAACGCAAGCGCGATGTGCGCTACGGCCTGAGCCAACACTCGCTGCACAACGACCCGGCCTGTGGCGACAGCTGGTACCTGGCGTTTCGCGGCCAGCGCCTGACGGCACTGGTGCTCGACGGCCTTGGCCATGGTGTGGAAGCCGAGGAAGCCGCGCTCGCCGGGCGCGACGCCTTTGCCCGCGAGCCCTTTGCCGCAGCCGACCGGCTCATTGCGGACATGCACGAAGCAATGAGCCGCACCCGTGGCGGCGCGGTGGGCATCGCCCAGTTCGACGCAGCCAGCGACAGCCTGCAATTCACCGGCATCGGCAATATCGCCGCCAGCCTGATCAGCCCGGAAAAGACCCGCGGCCTCACCTCGCACCCCGGCATCGTTGGCGCCCAATACCGCAAGACCCAGACCTTTGACTATGCTGCCGTGAACGGAAACCTGCTGATCCTGCACAGCGATGGCCTGCAATCGCGCTGGAATCTGCGCGACTACCCCGGCCTGGTGCACTGCCATCCGGCAGTGATCGCCGCCGTGCTGCACCGCGATTTCAGCCGTGGCCGCGACGACGTGACCGTTCTGGTGGTGGCCCTGGAGACCGTCGATGACTGACCTGTCCAATCTCAATGCCGAACAGCGCGCCCTGTTCGAGCGCCTGCAAGGCGAAGCCGAGGCCTTGCGTGCCGAACTCGACGAAACCAACCAGGGCGTGCTGGCCCTCTACTCCGAACTGGACACCCAGGCCGAGCAACTGCGCCAGGCCTCGGACCTGAAAAGCCGCTTCCTGTCCTACATGAGCCACGAGTTCCGCACCCCGCTGGGCTCGATCCTGAGCATCACCAGCCTGCTCGCCGACGAACTGGACGGACCGCTCAGCCCCGAGCAGCACAAGCAGGTGGCCTTTGTCAGCAACGCCACCCGCGAGCTCAGCGACATGGTCGACGACCTGCTCGACCTGGCCAAGATCGAGGCCGGGCGCATCACCATCTCGCCGGGCTGGTTCGACATGCTCGACCTGTTCGCCGCCCTGCGCGGCATGTTCCGCCCCATCGTCAACAGCAGCAATGTCGACCTGATCTTCGAGGAACCCAGCGGGCTGCCACGGCTCTATACCGATGACAAGAAGCTGGCGCAGATCCTGCGCAACTTCATTTCCAACTCGCTGAAATTCACCACCAGCGGCGAGGTGCGGGTTTCGGCCAGCCTGGAGGGCAGCGAGTGGATCCGCTTCGCGGTGAGCGATACCGGCATCGGCATCGCCCCGGAACTGCACGGCGCCCTGTTCGAGGACTTCTCCCAGGTCGACTCGCCGTTGCAGAAGCGCCTGCGCGGCACCGGCCTCGGCCTGTCGCTGTGCAAGCGCTTCGCCGAGCTGCTGGGCGGCGAGGTCGGGGTCGACAGCGAGCCGGGTGTCGGCTCGACCTTTTTCGTGATCATCCCGCTGGCCGTGGCCACGGAGGCAGTCGATGAAACGTGATCTGCGCCTGCTGATCGTCGACGACAACATCGCCACCCGCTACGCCCTGCGCCGCCGTCTCGACCGTCAGGGCTACACGGTGCTGGAGGCCGGCACCGGCGGCGAGGGCCTGGCGCTGATCGAGCAGGAGCGCCTCGATGCGCTGATCCTCGACGTCAACCTGCCGGACATGAGCGGCTTCGATATCGTCCGCAACCTGCGCGCCGACCCGCGCACCGCCCTGCTCCCGGTGATCCACGTGTCGGCCGCGTCGATCCAGACCGGCGACATCATCACCGGCCTCGATGCCGGCGCCGACGCCTACCTGATCCACCCGATCGATCCCGACGTGCTGCTGGCCACCCTGCGCACCCTGCTACGGGTACGCGATACGGAAAACGCCCTGCGCGAAAGCGAGGCGCGCTTCCGCGAGATCTTCACCAACGTCTCCGCGCCCCTGGCCGTGCTCGACGCCAACCTGACCATCCACGAATGCAACCAGGCCTTCGCCCAGTTGCTCGAAGGCACCAGCAACCCGCAGACCGTGCGCGAGTGCCTGGACGACAACGACGGCTCGGTGATCGGCGAACTGCGCCTGCGCCTGGCCGATGGCGAACGCTGGAAAGGCACGCTGAACATGCGGGTCAAGGGTGAACTGCGCGAGACCGAGTGGCAGATCTCGCCCTACCGCACCCCCGGTTCCAGCCTGGTGTTCGTCGAGGATGTCACCGAACACCGTCATCGCGAACGCTCGCACCAGGCCCAGCTGGACGACGCCACCACCCAGCTGGCCAAGGAAGTCGCCGAACATGCCCGGACCGAAGAGCAACTGCTCCAGGCACAGAAGATGGACGCCCTGGGCAAGCTGACCGGCGGTATCGCCCACGACTTCAACAACATGCTCACCGGGATCATCACCAGCCTCGAACTGATTCGGAAACAGGCCGGCGTACAAACCTCGCCGAAGCTGCAGATCTACGCCGAGGCCGCGCTCAATTCCGCCACCAGCGCGGCGTCCCTGACCCACCGCCTGCTCGCCTTCGCCCGCCAGCAGCCGCTGGATACCCGGCCGGTGGATATCAACGAGCACGTGCGCTCGCTGGAAGACCTGCTGATCCGCACCATCGGCGAACGCATCGTGCTCAAGCTGGAGCTGACCAACCAGCCGGCCATCGCCCTGGTCGACCCGGTGCAGCTGGAAAGCGCCGTACTCAACCTGGTGATCAACGCCCGCGATGCCCTGCCCCAGGGCGGGCATATCTGGATCAGCACTTATGCCGCGTACTCCCGTGGCAACCCGAAGATGCAGGATGGCGCCTATGTCTCGCTGTCGGTGCGCGACGACGGCATTGGTATCGATCACAGCGTGATCGACAAGGTCTTCGAGCCGTTCTTCACCACCAAACCGCTGGGCCAGGGCACCGGGCTCGGCCTGTCGACCATCTACGGCTTCGCCCGCCAGTCCGGTGGTGACGCGCATATTCGCAGCGTGATGGGCCGAGGTACCGAGGTGACCCTGCTCCTGCCTGCCGCCGGCGAAGTACCCGACCTGCCACCCGAGCCGCAGGACAGCGTCGATCCGCAGGGCCAGGGCGAGCACATCCTGATCGTCGAGGACATGGCCTCGGTGCGCCTGTTCGTGAGTGAAGTGCTGCTGGATGCCGGTTACCGCTGCACCACGGTGGAAAGCATCGAGCTGGCCCTGGAGCACCTGCAGAAGGATGCCTCCATTGACCTGCTGCTCACCGATGTCGGCCTGCCGCGCATGAGCGGCCGCGAACTGGCGGATGTCGCCCGCGGCTGGCGCGCCGGGTTGCCGGTGCTGTTCATGACCGGCTATGCGCAGACCGCCCTCAATCGCCAGGCGTTTCTCGCGCCGGGCATGGACATGCTGTTCAAGCCGTTCCAGATCGGGGAGTTGCTGGAGAAGGTGCGGCGGGTGCTGGGTGGGTGATGGAGTCAGGTCGACGCGGTCGAGGTAGGAGCTGCTTTAGCTGCGAAGGACCGCGTCAGCGGTCCCAAAACCATCCCGCACG
>NZ_JBMDIJ010000033.1:0-61918 GCF_057808595.1 Pseudomonas sp. FG98
CTACCTTGACCGCGTCGGCCTTCGCTCGAGATGTGTAGATACCCATGCAGCGATAGGGCCGGCAAGTTCACACAAGGGCGGCGTCTGTAGCTGGCTGCAATTCTATGAAGCGCCCGCCCCGCGAAAACTCCGCCTCTTGCTTTCGAATTCACTTCGCCGGCACCCGCCACAAATACCACGCCGCCACCGTGCGGTACGGACTCCAGGTTTCCCCGATTTGTCCCAGGTGCTTGCGCGTTGGCTGCGCCTCCAGCCCGTGCAGGCGCCGGTAGCCCTCGCGCACACCGAAATCGTCCACCGGCAGGATGTCCATCTGCTCCAGGGTGTAGATCAGCAGCATTTCCACGGTCCAGCGGCCGACGCCAGGCAGGCGGGTCAGGCGTTCAATCAGCACTTCATGCTCCAGCGCCCGGGCTTCGGCATGATCCGGCACCAGGCCGTCCAGTCGCCCCTGCGCGACTGCCTGCACCGTGCTGATCTTGCGCAGGGAAAACCCGCAGGCGCGCAGTTGCTCCGGGGTGGTGGCGAGCAGTTGCTCGGGGGAGGGAAAGTCCTGCCCGGGGTACAGCGCGAGAAAGCGCCCGAGGATCGCCTCCGCCGCCTTGGCGTGCAGTTGCTGGTAGGCGATGGCGCGCACCAGCGCCTGGTAGGGGTCGCGGGTCGGCAACGGCGCATGCTGGCACGGGCCGATGGCATCGATAAGCGCGGCCCAGGCCGGGCCCTGCTGGCGCAGGTGCGCGGTGGCCTGGGCGTAGAAGGATTCATGTGGGTTCATGGCAATAGGTTTCCTCAAGGCCGCCTGAGTGTAGGAGGGCGCGGGCGCATGTCACCCCGGATCCTGCCCGTTGAATTCCTCCAGCACCTCGGCGATCCGTTCCAGCGCCTGTTTCAGCTCGGCCCGGCTGCGGGCGGCGGTGAGGCTGATGCGCACAGCCGGCAACTGCCCCTGCTTGACCGCGAACACCTGCGCCGGCACCACTTCCACACCCTTGACCCGGCAGGCCGCTGCCAGTTTGTCACCGGGGCGCGGACCTTCAAGCCAGATATGCGGCGACGGTGTGCCGGGCTGCAGCGCCGGTCCCAGCAGGCGCTGGGCCAGACGCCAGCGCTGCTGCACTTCCTCGCGCTGCCAGGCGAGCTTGCGCGCGGCGCTGCCGTCGTCGATCCAGCGTCCGGCGATGCCCAGCATCAACGGGGCGATCTGCCAGTGAGTGGCCTGGGCATGGGGATCGACCTGCGCCAGCAGCGCTTCGTCACCGGCGATCCAGCCCAGGCGCAGGCCGGCGCAGACGGTCTTCGACAGGCTGCTGACCAGCAGACCGCGGGGGCCGAGCAGAGGCAGCAGCGGCGGCTGGTCGCCCAGCGCACCGTAGACATCGTCCTCCACCAGCAGCAGGTCCAGCCGTTCGACCACTGCGGCGATCTCTCGCCGACGCTGTTCCCCCATGCTTGCTCCGGTGGGGTTGTGCAGCGCCGGGGTCAGCACCACCACCCGCGCGCCGCTGGCCCGGGCCACGCGGTCGAGGTCGTCGGGGAGAATGCCTTCATGGTCCAGCGCAACGCCATGCAGCGGCAGGCGCAGTTGCCGGCAGGCGGCCTTGATCCCCGGGGCGGTCAGGGCTTCGACCATTACCGCCTCGCCGGGCTGACAGAACGACAGCAGCACGCTGAACAATCCCTGTTGCGCGCCACCGCACAGCAGCACCTGGCTGGCGCTCAGTTGCAGCCCACGGCGTGCCAGCCAGCTGGCGCCCTGCAAGCGCCCGAGCAGCAACTGCTCGGCGCCGAGGTAATGTTCCAGGCCGTGGGTAGCGCCCTGGTGCAGGACATGGCGCAGGGCCTGTTCGAGATCCTGGCCGTGCTCGTCCACCACGGGCACATTGGTGGAAAGATCGATGCTGCTGTTGTCGTCATCGCGCTGCTTGAGGCGAAACAGGGTTGCTTCCTTGCTGCCGGCCAGCACATAGGTGCCGCGCCCGACCTCTCCGGACACCAGGTGTCGCGCCGCCGCCTCGCGATAAGCCTGCTGGGTGGTGCTCGGGTTCAGACCCAGCGCCCAGGCCAGGCGGCGCTGTGGTGGCAGGCGTTGGCCGACCTTGAGTTCGCCACGTTCGATGGCCCGGGCAATGGCATCGACCAGGGCGAGATAGCGGGGTTGGCCGTCATCGGCAAGATCAGGGGTCCACATGTTTTATTGTTGGCCATGCAATATAAGGTTTGACCCATACAATGCGCGGCGCCCAGGATCAGGTCAAATCCAACCCGATCCGAGGTTTCCATGTTCGATCTGCCTGCCCTGCGCGAAGCGTCCCGTCTGGTCCATGCCGAGGTACCCGCGACCCCGCAATATGCCTGGCCGCGCCTGGCCGAGCGGCTTGGCTGCGAGGTCTGGGTCAAGCACGAGAACCATGCGCCCACCGGTGCCTTCAAAGTTCGGGGCGGGCTGCTCTACGTGCAGTCGCTGCTGGCTCGCGCGCCGCAGACCCGCGGCCTGGTCACCGCCACCCGTGGCAATCACGGGCAAAGCATGGCTCTGGCCGCAAGCAAGGCGGGAGTGCCGATCGTGATCGTGGTGCCGCAGGGCAACTCTGCGGAAAAGAACGCGGCGATGCGTGCCCTCGGGGCGGAACTGATCGAGCACGGCGCCGACTTCGACCAGGCCCGCGCCGAGGCTGCGCGCATCGCCCAGGCGCGTGGCTATGAAAGCGTGCCGCCGTTTCATCCGGACCTGATCCGTGGGGTCGCCACCTATGCGCTGGAGTTCCTCGAAGCGGTGGCCGGGCTGGACGCGGTCTATGTGCCGATCGGCATGGGCTCGGGGATCTGCGGGCTGATCCGCACCCGGGATCTGCTGGGACTGCAGACGCAGATCATCGGCGTGGTCTCCAGCGCGGCGGACGCCTTCGCCCGCAGTATCGAGGAAGGGCGCATCGTTACCACCGACACGGCCGACACCTTCGCCGACGGCATGGCCTGCCGGATTCCGCAGCCGGAGGCGTTCGAGATCATCCGGGCGGGGGCGGCGCGGATCGTTCGGGTCAGCGACGAGGAAATCGCCCGGGCCATCCGCATTTATCACGAAGACACCCACAACACCGCCGAAGGCGCCGGTGCCGCCGGGCTGGCCGCGCTGTACCAGGAACGCGAGCAGCAGCGCGGGCGGCGGGTGGGGGTGATTCTGAGTGGAGCGAATATTGATCGGCAGCAGTATGCGCGGGTGTTGGCGGAGGGTTGAAAAGTCTTGTATGGAACTGCTGGGAAAGAGTGCTATCTTATTTTGATAGCATTCGCGGATGCAGAATCGACATCGCAAAACCCTCCAAGCCCTGTTCCGGTCACCACCACGACTTCTCTGGTGTTTGCCGACATCGAAGCCCTGATCCTTTATCTGGGCGGCTCGGTGCATGAGCGGGCAGGGTCGCGGGTCAAGCTCGTGCTGGGACAGCACCACTGGCGCTGCCACCGGCCACATCCGGGCAAGGAGGCCAAGCGTTACCAGGTCGAAGAGGCTCGGGAGTTTCTTCTGCGGGCAGGAGTTCATACATGAGCAACATGAGTTACAAGGGCTATTCGGCCCGGGTCGAGTACGATCCCCGCGACGATATTTTCGTCGGTCGGGTTCTGGGCGTGAGGGACATCATCAGCTTTCACGCTAGCTCCGTCAGTGCATTGCATGAGGCGTTTCGCCTGGCGTTGGAGGATTATCTTGAAGACTGTGCCGAGCAAGGCATCACGCCGGACAAGCCGGCTTCAGGCAAGGTCATGCTGCGCATTCGTCCGGAAATCCATGCCGCGGCCACCATTGCTGCGCAAAAGCAGGGCAAGAGCTTGAACCAGTGGGCCGACGAGGTCTTCGAGCAAGCTGCACTGGTCTGAACTGCGCAATTTCTTCCAATACATCCCCCCACCAATCCGCTTTAATGCCGGCTGCCTTTTTCGCAGCCGGTAGCGGACCTTTTCATGCCTTTTTCCAACGGATTTCTCCTCAGTCTTTCCCTGTGCCTGGATATCGGCATCGCCAATATCGCCATGCTTACCCTGGCCATGCAGCGGGGCTTCTGGCAGGGCATGTGGCTGGGCCTGGGGACCTGTGTTGGCGATCTGCTCTATGCCCTGGCCGCGCTGGCCGGGATGACCGTGCTGCTGCAGTTCGAGTCGGTGCGCTGGGTGCTGTGGGTCGGCGGTTCGCTGTTGCTGGTGTGGTTCGCGGTGAAGATGCTGCTGGCGGCCATTCGTGGCGATGGGCATCTGGACACCAATGTGCAGGTGGTGCGCGAGTCGCCGTGGCGGGAATTCCTGCGCGGGATTTTCCTGGCCATGTCGTCGCCCAGTGCGATTCTCTGGTTCGCTGCCGTGGGCGGGGTGCTGATTTCCCGTTCGGGCGCAGGCGGGCCGGTGGAAGCGGGGTTGTTCCTCGGTGGTTTCTTCAGTGCCGGGGTGCTCTGGTGCGTGGCCGTGTGCACCGTTGCCAGCCATGGCGGGCGCTTGCTCGGCGATCGCCTGCTGACCTGGTCGTACCTGGCCTCGGCGGCAATCTTCTGCTACTTCGCGGTCTATGTGATCGTTTCCGGCTACCGCGAGTTCATCCTCGCCCCGGCGCTCTGAACGCCTGCCAGTAATGATGGGGTGTCATGCCCATGACCCGGCGGAAGGCATTGATGAAGTGGCTCTGGTCGTAGAACCCCAGCCCCTGTGCCACCTCGCCGGGATGGACACCACTGCGCAGGCGCCGCCGCGCTTCGCTCAGGCGCAACTGCATGTGGTACTGCAGCGGAGCCAGCCCGGTAGCCTTTTTGAAGCAGCGCACGAAGTGGTATTTGCTCAGCCCGGCCAGCGCTGACAGCTCGTCCAGGGTCAGGCGGGCATGCGGGGTGTCGCGCATGCACTGCACGGTCTGGCGCAGGGCGTCGCTCTGTTCGCCGAGCGGGCCGCTCGGGCGCTCCAGCAATAGACCAAGCAGGGCGAGCAGGGCTTCTTCGCGATCGGCCGCCAGGGCATCGTCGCTGCGGGCGAAGTCGACGATGGCGCGGTAGAGCCCGGCATCCTGGAAAACGCCTTGTTCGAAGCAGGGCGCACTGGAAAAGTATTTCAAATTGTTTTCGCGCGCTACCTGCTCCAGGGCCTCCGGTGCCAGGTGCAGGCTGATGTACTCCACCCCTTCGGCAGCGAACTCCGAGGCCTGCACCGCCAGCGGGTTGTACAGCGTGATCGCGCCGACAGGCACCTCCAGGGTGCGTCCATCCAGCCAGATCCGCTCATTTCCCCACAAGTTCGCGCCGAGCACATATTCGTCGTGGGTGTGCCGCTCGAAACTGGCGGCGCCACTGGCCCTGACCCAGGACGATTCGACCAGGCCGCAGGCTTGCAAGGGCTGAGTGATTAATGCCATCTGGCCAGTTTCCCGAAGCACGCAAGGCGGTTACGCTAGCCCAATGCCAGCAAGGGCGGCAACCGCTAAATGCCGCCTGGCGGGGCTCTTTTGAATTGACCTTGCGAGGCAGATATGGCGACCCAGATGGATACCGGCTTTGCCCCGGTCAGAATCGAGAATGGACGTTCGTTCACCATCGCCGGCTTCGGTGAGCGCTATAACCAGCAGACCAACAAGACCATCCCGGCCCTTTGGCAGCGTTTCGCCCCGCATGTCGGCAAGGTTCCGGGACAGGTGGGCGACGATACCTATGGTGTCTGTTGCAACTTCGACGGCCGCGGCGGGTTTCTCTATATCGCCGGGGTCGAGGTCGATGGCAGCGGCGTGCTGCCGCCAGGTTTCTCCCGACAGGTCCTGAAGCCGCAGCGCTATGCGGTGTTCGAGCACCATGGCAAGGTCAGTGGCCTTGGCCACACCTTCGAAAAGATCTTCAAGCAATGGCTGCCGGCCTCCGGCGAGCGCACCGCCGATGCGCCCGAGTTCGAGCGCTATGGCGAGGCCTTCGATACCTACCTGGCCAGCGGCACGGTGGAAATCTGGATTCCGCTGGAACCTGCCTGAGCGATTTTTTCCGCTGCTGTCGATTTCCCGTCCTGCCGTTCGACCAGTGTCGAAGGTGCCAGAATTGTCCGGCACCGCCGAGCGATTCGAGGACGTACCGATGAACAGCGCAGCCGAACACGAAATCCGTCAACTGATCGAAGGCTGGATCCAGGCCGTGCGCGACCGCGACCTGCCCGCCATCGTCGCCCCCTATGCCGACGACATCGTCGCCTTCGATGCGATCAAGGCCCTGCAATTCAAGGGCAAGGCCGCCTACCAGGCACATTGGGAAATGTGCATGGGCTTTTGCACCGGGCCCATGGTCTTCGAAGTGGCAGAACTCACCGTGCAGGCTGATGGCGACCTGGCCCTGGCCCACTGGCTCAACCGCTGCGGTCCGGCGGATGACGACAGCCAGTGCGGCTACATGCGCGTGACCGTCGGCTACCGGCGCAGCGCCGGGCAATGGCGGGTGATCCACGAACACTGGTCGGCGCCGTTCGACATGGAAACCCAGAAAGCCCTGTTCGACCTCAAGCCCTGACCCCGCGTCGGAGAACGTCATGAAATACCTGTGCCTGGTCTACTGTGATGAAACCCTGCTGCACGGTCTGCCCGAGAGCCCAGCGGATGCCGAGTGCATGGCCTATGCCCTGTCGATCCAGGACAGCGGGCGCATGCTCGCCGCCGAGGCGCTCAAGCCGGTGCAGACCGCTACCACGGTGCGGGTGCGCGGCGGCCAGGTGAGCCTGACCGACGGCCCCTTCGCCGAAACCAAGGAGCAACTGGCCGGCTTCTACCTGGTGGAGGCCCGCGACCTCAACGAAGCGCTGAACATCGCCCGCGGCATTCCGGCGGCGCGGGTCGGCAGCGTCGAGGTCCGGCCGGTGCGCGAGCTGCAACCCTGAACGAGGAGAACAAGAACAATGCATCCTCAGCAACCCGGCCAGGGAGAGGCACTGCATGAACTGTCGCTGACCCGTCTGATCGACGCGCCGCGTACCCGGGTGTTCCGCGCCTGGACCGACCCGCAACTGCTCAGCCGCTGGTGGGGCCCCCGTGGCATGACCACCCCGCTGTGCGAAATGCAGCTCTGGGTCGGCGGCCTGTTCCGCACCGTGCTGCGGGCGCCCGATGGCAGTGAGTACCCCAACCAGGGGGTGTTCCTGGAGATCGTCGCGCCGGAGCGGATCGTCTTCACCGATGCCTTCGTCCCTGGCTGGAGGCCCTCGGCCAAGGCCTTCATGACGGCGGTGATCACCCTCGACGATATCCACGGCAAGACCCTCTACACCGCCCGCGCCTGGCACTGGAGCGCCAGCGACCGGCAGGCCCACGAGGAAATGGGCTTCCACCGCGGCTGGGGCGAAAGCCTCGATCGCCTGGTGGAGCTGGTGACCGGGCCGCTGGACGATTGATGGCCACCGCCGAGGCGGTGCGGGCCGCGATCGAGGTGGTCTATCGCGAGGAGTCGCGGCGGATCCTCGCGACCCTGATTCGTCTGCTGGGGGATTTCGACCTGGCCGAGGAGGCGCTGCATGAAGCCTTCTTCATCGCCGTCGAGCGTTGGCAGCGCGACGGCATTCCCGCCAGTCCGCGGGCGTGGCTGGTGTCCACCGGACGCTTCAAGGCCATCGATGGCCTGCGCCGCCGCGCGCGCTTCGAGCGCTCGCCCGAGGCCTTGCGCCAGGCCCTGGAGCGCCTGGAGGCACAGGAAATGAATGACGAGGCGCTGGAGGACGACCGTCTGCGCCTGATCTTCACCTGCTGCCACCCGGCGCTGGCCGCCGATGCCCAGGTGCCGCTGACCCTGCGCGAAGTCTGCGACCTGACCACCGAGGAAATCGCCCGGGCCTTCCTGCTGGCGCCGACCACCATCGCCCAGCGCATCGTCCGGGCCAAGGCCAAGATCCGCGACGCGCAGATTCCCTACCAGGTGCCGGCACTGGACGAGCTGCCGGAACGCCTCGATAGCGTGCTGCGGGTGATCTACCTGGTGTTCAACGAAGGTTACTCGGCGTCTTCCGGTGCCAGCGTGGTGCGTGATGACCTGTGTGCCGAGGCGATCCGTCTGGGCCGCTTGCTCGCCGAGTTACTGCCCGAGCCGGAAGTGCTCGGCCTGCTGGCGCTGATGCTGTTGCACGCCTCGCGCTCAAGGGCGCGGGGCGCCGGGCAGGGCGAGTTGGTGTTGCTTGACCACCAGGACCGCGGGCTGTGGGACCGGGCGCAGATCGGCGAAGGTTGCGAACTGGTGCAGCAGGCCCTGCGCAGCCGCCGGTTCGGGCCTTATAGCCTGCAGGCAGCGATCGCCGCAGTGCATGCCGAGGCCGGGCGTGCCGAAGACACCGATTGGGCGCAGATCGTCGGCCTCTACGATGTGCTGCTGCGCGGCTGGCCGTCTGCGGTGATCGAACTCAACCGCGCCGTCGCGCTGGCGCAACGGGATGGTCCGCGGGCGGGGCTGGCGTTGATCGAGGCGATTCTGCAAAGAGGGGAGTTGCGCGAGTACCAGCCGGCGCATTGCGCGCGGGCCGAGCTGTGCCGCCAGTTGGGGCAGCAGGATCAGGCCCGGGAGGCTTACCGCATGGCCCTGGACCTGACCCGGCAGGAGCCCGAGCGGCGTTTTCTCGAACGCCGCCTCCAGGCCTTGTAGCGATCAGCCGAAGGTGATCGGCGGCGGGCTGACCAGATCGACGGTCTGCTGCTTGCGCGGGGCGAGGATCTCGGCTTCGCCGTCCACCACCAGTTCTTCGTTCTGGTTGAACACGCGGGTGGCGATACGGACGCGGAATTTCGGCAGCTTCTCGAGGATTTCCAGGCGCACGGTCAGGGTGTCGCCAATCTTCACCGGCTTCTGGAAGCTCATCTGCTGGCCCAGGTAGATGGTGCCGGGGCCTGGCAGTTCGCAGGCGACCGCAGCGCTGATCAGCGCACCGCTGAACATGCCGTGGGCGATGCGCTCCTTGAACATGCTTTTGGCGGCGAACTCGGCGTCCAGGTGAACCGGGTTGTGGTCACCGGACATCGCCGCGAACAGCTGGATGTCACGTTCTTCGACGGTCTTGCTGAAGCTGGCGGTCTGGCCCACTTCAAGGGATTCGTAAGGCGTGTTGGTGACCTGGGTCATTCAGGGGATTCCTTCGAGTCGCGACGGGGCGGCAGTATCACTCGCTGCGCACCGGGCGGCCAAGGGCCAGGGTGCTTTCGAGCCAGTCGATCAACTGCGCGGTGACCTCGTCACGGTTGGTTTCGTTGAGCAGCTCGTGGCGTGCCTGCGCATAGAGTCGCAGGTGCACGTGCTGGTTCCCGGACAGGCGCAGGGCGCCGGTCAGATCTTTCAGACGCTTGCCGGCACTGACCGGATCACATTCGCCGCCAATCACCAGGATCGGCAGGTTCGGATCGATCTGTGCCAGGTTGCTCGGACGGCTGATCTGCTCCAGTCCCTTGAGCAGATCGATCCACAGGCGGTTGCAGCAGCGGAAGCCGCACAGCGGGTCGGCCACGTAGCGGTCGACTTCGGCAGGGTCGCGGCTGAGCCAGTCGAAGGCGGTGCGGTTCGGCTTGAAGGCCTTGTTGAACGAGCCGAAGGACAGGAAGTCGATCAGCGCGCTGCGCCCCAGCGGGCCCTGGCGCCAGCTTTCCAGGCGGGCGATCTGGCGCGCCGCGCGGTACAGCGCCGGGGGCTGGAAATTCGAGCCGCTGAGCACCGCGCCCTGCAGGCTGGCGCTGTGGTGCAGCAGATAGGCCTGGGCGATGTAGCTGCCCATGCTGTGCCCGAAGAGGAACACCGGCACGCCCGGATGCTGCTGGCCGATGTGCTGGTTGAGCAGGCCGAGGTCGTTGACCACGGTGTTCCAGCCATTCTCCCGGGCGAACAGGCCAAGGGTGCCGAGCTCGGCCGTACGCCCGTGGCCGCGCTGGTCATGGGCATACAGGGCGAAGCCGGCAGCGCTCAGGGCCTCGCCAAGCCGCTGGTAGCGCCCGGCGTGCTCGGCCATGCCGTGGGCCAGCAGCACCACCGCGCGCACCGGCGTGGCCGGCAGCCATTGGTGGACGTACAGGCTGCAATGATTGCTGGCCGGCAGCCAGAAAGCGTCGTAGGACATGGTCGGACGGGTTCCCGGAATGAATGCCACTGAGTGTATAGCCGGATACCGGATCGGGGAGCGCGGTAAGCGGAGATTCACAGGATCTATGACGGCCCTTGGCATATTTGCCACCTGCGGCAGAGCTGCTAACGTCGGCAGAACGCC
This sequence comes from Pseudomonas sp. FG98, assembly GCF_057808595.1. Taxonomy (NCBI): domain Bacteria; kingdom Pseudomonadati; phylum Pseudomonadota; class Gammaproteobacteria; order Pseudomonadales; family Pseudomonadaceae; genus Pseudomonas; species Pseudomonas sp. FG98. The sequence continues at coordinate 10,231 of NZ_JBMDIJ010000033.1, forward strand.
GTTTTGCAAGCAGCAATCCGGACCTCAAAGGCTCAGGACCGAGGACAATAATAAATGCACGCCGATTTCTGGAACGACAAGCGCCCCCCGGGCGTCCCTTCGCAGATCGACATGAGCACCTATAAGTCGGTGATCGAAGTATTCGAGCGCTCCTGCAGGAAGTTCGCCGACAGACCGGCCTTCAGCAACCTGGGCGTGACCCTGACCTACGCCGAACTGGATCGTTACTCCGCAGCCTTCGCCGCCTACCTGCAGCAGTGCACCGACCTCAAGCCCGGCGAGCGCATCGCGGTGCAGATGCCCAACGTCCTGCAATACCCCATCGCCGTGTTCGGCGCCCTGCGCGCCGGGTTGATCGTGGTCAACACCAACCCGCTGTACACCGCCCGGGAGATGCGCCACCAGTTCAAGGATTCCGGTGCCCGCGCCCTGGTCTACCTGAACATGTTCGGCAAGCTGGTCCAGGAGGTGTTGCCGGATACCGGCCTGGATTACCTGATCGAGGCGAAGATGGGCGATATGCTGCCCGCGGCCAAGGGCTGGCTGGTCAACACCGTCGTGGCCAAGGTGAAGAAGATGGTGCCTGCGTACCACTTGCCCCAGGCGCTGTCGTTCAAGCAGGTGTTGCGCCAGGGCAAGGGCCATGCGCTGAAACCGGTGGCTGCCAGCCACGATGATATCGCCGTGCTGCAATACACCGGCGGCACTACCGGCGTGGCCAAGGGGGCGATGCTCACCCACGGCAACCTGGTGGCGAACATGCTCCAGGTGGTGGCCTGTTTCTCCCAGCTCGGTCCCGATGGGCAGAAGCTGCTCAAGGACGGCCAGGAAGTGATGATCGCGCCGCTGCCGCTCTATCACATCTATGCCTTCACCGCGAACTGCATGTGCATGATGGTCACCGGCAACCACAACGTGCTGATCACCAACCCGCGGGACATCCCCGGCTTCGTCAAGGAACTGAAGAAGTGGCGTTTCTCCGCGCTGCTCGGGCTCAACACCCTGTTCGTCGCGCTGATGGACAACCCCGGCTTCAAGGACCTGGATTTCTCTGCGCTCAAGGTCACCAACTCCGGTGGTACCGCGTTGGTCAAGGCCACCGCCGAGCGCTGGAAGCAGGTCACCGGCAACCATATCGTCGAGGGCTACGGCCTGACCGAAACCTCGCCGGTGGCCAGCACCAACCCCTATGGCGAGCTGGCGCGCCTCGGCACCGTGGGTATCCCGGTGGCGGGCACGGCATTCAAGGTCACCGACGACGAGGGCAATGAAATGCCCCTGGGCGAGCGCGGCGAGCTGTGCATCAAGGGGCCGCAGGTGATGAAGGGCTACTGGCAGCGCCCGGACGCCACCGCCGATGCCTTCGACAGCGAGGGCTGGTTCAAGACCGGCGATATCGCAGTGATCGACCCCGACGGTTTCACCCGCATCGTCGACCGCAAGAAGGACATGATCATCGTCTCGGGTTTCAACGTGTACCCGAACGAGATCGAGGACGTGGTCATGGCCCACCCGAAGGTCGCCGCCTGCGCCGCCATCGGCGTGCCGGACGAACGCTCCGGCGAGGCGGTGAAGCTGTTCGTGGTGGCGCGGGAGGGCGGGGTGACCCTGGAAGAGCTGAAGGCCTACTGCAAGGCCAACTTCACCGGCTACAAAGTGCCCAAGCACATCGTCCTGCGGGACTCGCTGCCGATGACTCCTGTAGGAAAAATCCTGCGTCGCGAATTGCGCGAACCCGCCTGACCAGCTACAAGCTATAAGCCACAAGCTGCAAGATAGAGCGGTTGCGCAGCCTCTCTTGCAGCTTGGGACTTAGCAGCTTTCCAAGCGCATTAGACCCTTTACTCTAAAAATGACCAGTTACATATCAAGAGTCATTTTAGTGACCATTCGGGCCGCTTTAGCTCTAGGCGACCCCTGGTAAAGCTGTTACTCTCGGCGCGCTTCGGATCGGTCGGTTTGCAATAAATCGACATCAAATATCAATAATAATCGCATCGACGCGGTGAAGAATTCGCTGTTGCTGGAGGAGTGGGCTTCCATGATCGAAAACTTTTGGAAGGATAAGTACCCAGCCGGGGTTGCTTCGCACATCAACCCGGACGAGTACCCGAATATCCAGGCGGTATTGAAGCAGTCCTGCCAGCGTTTCGCCGATAAACCGGCATTCAGCAATCTGGGCAAGACCCTCACTTATGGCGAGCTGTACGAGTTGTCCGGTGCCTTCGCTGCGTACCTGCAGCAGCACACCGACCTGCAACCCGGAGACCGCATCGCCGTTCAACTGCCAAACGTTCTGCAATATCCCGTAGCCGTTTTCGGTGCCATGCGCGCCGGGCTGATCGTGGTCAACACCAACCCGCTCTACACGGCGCGGGAAATGGAACACCAATTCAACGACTCCGGTGCCAAGGCGCTGGTGTGCCTGGCCAACATGGCGCACCTGGCGGAAAAGGTGGTACCTAAGACGTCGGTCAAGCACATCATCGTCACAGAAGTCGCCGACCTGCTGCCGCCGCTCAAGCGCCTGCTGGTCAACAGCGTCATCAAGTACGTGAAGAAGATGGTCCCGGCCTACAGCCTGCCCACCGCGGTCAAGTTCAACGATGCGCTGGCCAAGGGGCAGGGCAAGGCGGTGAAGGAAGCTGCGCCGTCCCATGACGATGTCGCCGTGCTGCAATACACCGGCGGCACCACCGGCGTGGCCAAGGGCGCCATGCTGACCCACCGCAACCTGATCGCCAACATGCTGCAATGCAAGGCGCTGATGGGTTCCAACCTCAATGAAGGTTGCGAGATCCTCATCACCCCGCTGCCGCTCTATCACATCTACGCCTTCACCTTCCATTGCATGGCGATGATGCTGATCGGCAACCACAACATCCTGATCAGCAACCCGCGCGACCTGCCGGCGATGGTCAAGGAGCTGTCGAAGTGGAAATTCAGCGGTTTCGTCGGCCTCAACACGCTGTTCGTTGCCCTGTGCAACAACGAGGAATTCCGCCGTCTCGACTTCTCCGCCTTGAAGGTGACCCTGTCCGGCGGCATGGCCCTGCAATTGTCGGTGGCCGAACGCTGGAGGGACGTGACCGGTTGCGCCATCTGCGAAGGCTACGGCATGACCGAAACCAGCCCGGTGGCCTCGGTCAACCCGGCGCAGAACATCCAGGTCGGCACCATCGGCATTCCGGTGCCCTCGACCCTGTGCCGGGTCATCGACGACGCCGGCAACGAGCTGCCTCTGGGTGAGATCGGCGAGCTGTGCATCAAGGGTCCGCAGGTGATGAAGGGCTACTGGCAGCGCCAGGACGCCACCGACGAAATCCTCGATGCCGAGGGCTGGCTGAAGACCGGCGATATCGCGGTGATCCAGGCCGACGGCTACATGCGTATCGTCGACCGCAAGAAGGACATGATCCTGGTCTCCGGTTTCAACGTGTACCCCAACGAGCTGGAAGACGTGCTCGCGACCCTGCCGGGCGTGCTGCAATGCGCGGCCATCGGCGTGCCGGACGAGAAGTCGGGCGAGGTGATCAAGGTGTTCATCGTGGTCAAGCCAGGGGTGACCCTGACCCGCGAGCAGGTGATGGAGCACATGCGCGCCAATGTCACCGGCTACAAGGTGCCGCGCTTCGTCGAGTTCCGTGATGCGCTGCCGACTACCAACGTCGGCAAGATCCTTCGTCGCGAACTGCGTGATGAAGAGTTGAAGAAGCAGGGCCTGAAGAAGATCGCCTGAGCCCTTCAGGGCCTCATCGCCGGCAACGCCGGCTCCCACAGGTTTGGTGCACACCATCGAACCCTGTGGGAGCCGGCGTTGCCGGCGATGAGGCCTTCAGGATCAGCGCAATTTCTCAAGCATCTGGTAGTACCACATCCCCGCCGCCAACAGCGGATTCCCCAGCAGATCCCCCATCGGCACCCGCACATGACTGCAGCCGGCGAAGGTGTCGAACTTCTCCAATGTCCCGGTGATCGCCTCGGCCATGATCTCGCCCATGATATGGCTGGTGGCAATGCCATGGCCTGAGTAGCCCTGGCAGTACCAGACGTTCTCCGACAGCTTGCCCAGTTGTGGAATGCGGTTGACCACGATGCCCATGGCGCAGCTCCACTGGAACTCGATGTCCACGCCCTTGAGCGCCGGGAAGGTGCGTTCGATGCAGGGGCGCAGCTCCCCGGCGATATCCCGCGAATCCCGACCCGAATAGTTGGCGCCGCCGCCGAACAGCAGGCGGCCGTCGGCGGTCATGCGGTAGTAATCGAGGACGAAACGGCAGTCGTACACCGCCAGGTCATGCGGGTTGAGCTGGCGCGCCAGGTCGCCCAGTGGCGCGGTGGTGACGATGCCGCCCATGGCCGGAAAGATCTTGCCCTTGAGCTGGCGTTTTTCCAGCTTGTGATAGACGTCGCCGGCCAGCATCACCTGCTTCGCCTCGATCCGGCCCTTGGCCGTGACCACGGCCGGACGCGGGCCATGGACGATTTCCAGCACTTCCGAATTTTCGAAGATCAGCGCGCCAAGGCTGTGGGCGGCGCGGGCCTCGCCCAGGCACAGGTTGAGCGGATGCAGGTGCAGGTTGCGCAGGTTCTTCAGTGCCCCGAGGTACAGCGGCGAGTCCAGGTGCTGGCGCACGCCGGCCTGGTCGAGCAGTTGCACCTGGTCGCCCATGCCGCGACGTTCGGCTTCTGCGGCGAAGCCGCGCAGTTCGCTCAGGTGCGACGGCTTCATCGCCGCATGCAGATGGCCGCGCTTGAGGTCGCAGTCGATGCTGTAGCGGGCGACCCGCTGCTCGATGATCTGGTGCCCGCGAAAGCGCAGATGCCAGATGAAGTCGTCGACGTCGTCGCCGAGGCGGGCGCGCATCTGTTTGCGCATGGCTTCGTCGCCGGACAGGCTGCCGGTGACCTGGCCGCCATTGCGGCCGCTGGCGCCCCAGCCGATGCGGTTGGTCTCGACCACCGCCACCTTCAGGCCGCGTTCGGCCAGTTCCACGGCTGTAGCCACGCCGGTGAAGCCACCGCCGATGATCGCCACGTCGACCTCCACCGTGCCTTCCAGGGTCGGGTACTGGGTGCTGTCGTTGAGGCTGGCGCTGTAATAGGAGGCGGCGCGCTGGGCGCTGCCACGGTGCAAAGCTGCATTCATGAGGCGAATCCTTGGCAGAAAAAGAGAAAGCGGTTCAGGCCTGGGTCAGGTACCAGCGCCAGTCCTGTTCGCCGACTTCGGCCATGAACTGACGGTATTCGGCGCGCTTGACCTTGAGGTAGATGCCGAGAAACTCGCTGCCCAGGGTGTCGCGGGCCCAGGCCGAGCCCTCCAGGGCGGTCAGGGCGCTGAGCCAGTCGGTGGGCAGCAGTTCGCTGGCCTGGGCATAGCCGTTGCCTTCCACCGGTGCGCCGGGATCGAGCTGCTGGCGCAGGCCGTGGTGGACCGCGCCGAGCAGGGCGGCGGCGGCCAGATAAGGGTTGGCGTCGGCGCCGCAGATGCGGTGCTCGATATGCCGGGTTGGCGCCGGGCCGCCGGGCACCCGCAGGCTCACGGTGCGGTTGTCGATGCCCCAGGTCGGTGCCAGCGGCGCGTAGCTGTTGGCCTGGAAGCGCCGGTAAGAGTTGGCGTTGGGGCAGAACAGCAGCAGCGAATCGAGCAGCGCGTCGAGCATGCCGCCCACCGCCTGGCGCAGCAGCGGGGTGCCGGCCGGGTCTTCGCTGGCGAACAGGTTGTTGCCCTCGGCGTCGGCCAGGCTCACATGCATATGCATGCCGGTCCCGGCCAGGTCGGCGAACGGCTTGGCCATGAAGCAGGCCTGCATGCCGTGCTTGTGCGCCACACCCTTGACGATGCGCTTGTAGCGCACCGCCTGGTCCATGGCCAGCAGGGCGTCGCCGTGTTCCAGGGTGATTTCCACCTGGCCCGGGGCGTACTCGGAAATCGCCGTGCGCGCCGGAATGCCCTGGGCCTTGCAGGCGGCGTAGAGGTCGGCGAGGAAGGGTTCGAGCTGTTCCAGTTCACGCAGGCCATAGACCTGCGTGCTTCGCGGTCGCCCGCCATCGGCGTCGCGTGCCGGTTGCGGTCGGCCCGTGCTGTCGCGCTGCTGGTCGAGCAGGTAGAACTCCAGCTCGCAGGCCATCACCGGGTGGTAGCCGTCGGCCTTGAGCGCCTCGATCACCCGTAGCAGCACATGGCGCGGGTCGGCGTTGGCGGCGGGCAGGCCTTGTTCCGGGTGCATGCTGACCTGCACCGCAGCAGTCGGGATCTGCCGCCACGGCAGGCGTACCAGGCTGTCCTCCAGCGGGTAGGCGCGGCAGTCGATATCGCCGACTTCCCAGACCAGTCCGGAGTTTTCCACGTCGTCGCCGTGCAGGGTCAGGCCGAGGATGGTACTGGGCAGGGGCCGGCCGCTTTCATAGACCGCCAGCAGCTCCTCGCGGTGCAACAGTTTGCCGCGCGGTACGCCGTTGGCGTCGAGGATGAACAGCTCGATCATTTCGATATCGGGGTTGGCGTCCAGGAACGCGCGGGCCTGCTCGATGGGGGCAAAGTGCATGGGTGTTCTCGCTTGCGCCAGGGCGGCGCGCTGGGAATCGACAAGGCGGCCGATGCAAAAGCACGGCCAGGGTTATCGGTCAGGCGAGAGTGGTATCCGGTGGGCGGGCATGGCGGCAATGCCACAAGGCCCAGAACGCGAGGATCACGTGGACCAGAGGGTTTTCACCACGGCGGGCCCGCACCTTCGGGAACGAAGGGGCTTGATGGGGGCGGGGCGCAGCGCTGGGCAAAATCATGCCCTGATACTCCCATGCTGGCGAAGGGTTATTAAATTGTTGTTTATGTAACCTCAGTCAAGGATCCACTAAACAAATCAGAAGGCACCGCCGACCTTGTGGGAGCTGGCTTGCCAGCGATAGCGGTCGACCGGACAACATCGATGTTCATGCCGGCCTCATCGCTGGCAAGCCAGCTCCCACAAGGTCAGTGGCGGTGCCTAATGGTCGGCAAATCTGCGACAATCGCCGGCTACTTCAAGCCGATCACTTCCGCGCGGGACTCACCCGTGCCGCCAAAGACCTCATGACCGACCAGAACGCCGCCATCGGGCAACTGCTGAAAAACCTCGATCACGCCATGGTTGCCGAGCGCCATCGCCTGCGCCGGCAACTGCACGAACTGCGCAAGCATCCCGACGAAGCCAAGCTAGCCCAGTGGGCGCAGCGGGTCCAGGCCTCCTGCGACCAGACCGCCGCGCGCAAGGCCAGCGTGCCGTCCATCCGCTACGACGACAGCCTGCCGATCGCTGCCAAGCGCGGCGAAATCAAGAAGCTGGTGGCGCAGCACCAGGTGGTGATCATCGCCGGCGAAACCGGCTCGGGGAAAACCACCCAGTTGCCGAAGATCTGCCTGGAGCTGGGCCGCGGCCAGTTCGGCCTGATCGCCCATACCCAGCCGCGGCGGATCGCAGCGCGCAGCGTCGGCGCCCGGGTCGCGGAGGAACTGGGCACGCCATTGGGGGCGCTGGTCGGCTACCAGGTGCGTTTCGAGGACCAGAGCGATGCCAACACCCTGGTCAAGCTGATGACCGATGGCATCCTCCTGGCCGAAACCCAGCACGACCGCTTCCTCGAACGCTACGACACCATCATCGTCGACGAGGCCCACGAGCGCAGTCTCAACATCGACTTCCTGCTCGGCTACCTGAAAACCCTGTTGCCACGCCGTCCCGACCTGAAGGTGATCATCACCTCGGCGACCATCGACCTGGAGCGCTTCTCCAAGCACTTCGGCAACGCACCGATCATCGAAGTCTCCGGCCGTACCTTCCCGGTGGAAACCTGGTACCGGCCGTTGACCAGCGAGCAGGACGAGGAGGGCAACCGGGTCGAGGACGACCTCACCGTCGACCAGGCGATCCTCGCCACCCTTGACGAGATCGCCGCCCACGAGCGCAGCGTCGGCAAGGGCCCGGGGGATGTGCTGGTGTTCCTCCCCGGCGAGCGCGAGATCCGCGATGCCGCCGAGGTGCTGCGCAAGGCGCAACTGCGCCATACCGAGATCCTGCCGCTGTACGCGCGCCTCTCGCCGGCCGAGCAGCAGCGCATCTTCCAGTCCCATCCGGGGCGCAGGGTGGTGCTGGCGACCAACGTCGCCGAGACCTCGCTGACCGTGCCGGGCATCCGCTACGTGATCGACAGCGGTACCGCGCGCATCAGCCGCTACAGCTACCGGGCCAAGGTCCAGCGCCTGCCGATCGAGGCGGTGTCCCAGGCCAGCGCCAACCAGCGCAAGGGCCGTTGCGGCCGGGTCGAGCCGGGCATCTGCGTGCGCCTGTACAGCGAAGAAGACTTCAACGCCCGTCCGGCCTTTACCGATCCGGAGATCCTGCGCACCAACCTCGCCGCGGTGATCCTGCAGATGCTCCATCTGCGCCTCGGCGCCATCGACGAATTCCCCTTTATCGAGCCGCCGGATGGCAAGGCCATCAGCGACGGCTTCAACCTGTTGCAGGAACTCTCGGCGGTCAACCGCGAGAACCAGCTGACCCCGCTGGGCCGCCAGCTGGCGCGCCTGCCGGTGGACCCGCGCCTCGGCCGCATGCTGCTCGAAGGCGCCAAGCAGGGCAGCCTGCAGGAAGTGCTGATCGTCGCCAGTGCGCTGTCGGTGCAGGACCCGCGCGAACGCCCGCCGGAGCGCCAGCAGGCCGCCGACCAGGCCCATGCGCAATGGAAGGACGCCGATTCGGACTTCGCCGCGCTGGTCAATCTGTGGCGCGGTTTCGAAGAGCAGCGCCAGGCGCTGACTTCCAGCCCGCTGCGCAACTGGTGTCGCAAGAACTTCCTCAACTACCTGCGCCTGCGCGAATGGCGCGACGCCCATCGCCAGCTCGGGCTGATCTGCCGTGACCTGCAACTGGGCGTGAACAAGGAGCCGGCGGACTTCCCGCGACTGCACAAGGCGATCCTCTCCGGCCTGCTCAGCCAGATCGGCCAGAAGACCGAAGAAGGCGATTACCTCGGTGCGCGGCAGCGGCGCTTCTGGGTGCATCCGTCTTCCGGCATCGGCAAGAAGCGCCCGCAATGGATCATGACCGCCGAGCTGGTGGAAACCACCAAGCTCTACGCGCGCATGGTGGCGAAGATCGATTCCGACTGGATCGAGCCGCTGGCCGGGCACCTGCTGAAGAAAAACCACTTCGAGCCGCACTGGGAGAAGAAGCGCGGCCAGGTGGTGGCCTTCGAGCAGGTCACCCTGTACGGCCTGATCATCGTCGGTCGGCGCCCGGTGCATTACGGCCCGATCGACCCGCAGACTTCCCGCGAGCTGTTTATCCGCGAGGGTCTGGTGGGCGGCGAGATCAACTCCCGGGCCAAGTGCCTGGCGGCGAACAAGAAGCTGCTGGAAGAACTCGACGAACTGGAAGCCAAGGCCCGCCGCCGTGACATCCTCGCCGACGAGGAAACCCTCTACGGCTTCTACGAGGAGCGCCTGCCGGCCGAGATCCACCAGACCGCCACCTTCGACAGCTGGTACCGGGTCAACAGCCAGAAAGACCCGCAACTGCTGATCATGCGCGCTGAAGACGTGCTGGCCCGCGAGGCCAGCGAGGTTACCGCCGCGCAGTACCCGGACACCCTGCGCCTGGGCGACCTGAAGCTGTCGCTGACCTACCACTTCGAGCCGAATCATCCGCGCGACGGCGTCACCGTGCGGGTCCCGGCGCCGTTGCTGCCGAGCCTGCCGGGCGAGCGCCTGGAGTGGCTGGTGCCGGGGCTGCTGGAGGCCAAGTGCATCGCCCTGGTACGCAACCTGCCCAAGGCCCTGCGCAAGAACTTCGTGCCGGTGCCGGACTTCGTCAAGGCGGCCCTGGCGCGCATGACCTTCGCCGAGGGTTCGCTGCCCCAGTCTCTGGGCCGCGAGCTGCTGCGCATGACCGGCGCGCGGGTCAGCGACGAGGCCTGGGCCGAGGCGGCGGAGCAGGTGGAAAGCCATCTGAAAATGAATATCGAAGTGGTCGACGGCCAGGGCAAGTTCCTCGGCGAAGGCCGCGACCTGGCCGAGCTGACCGCGCGCTTCGCTGCCGCCAGCCAGGCGGCGCTGGCCGTGCCGCAGTCGGAAAAGGCGCAGAAGCCGGTGGAAGCCAAGGGCTTCGTCAAGGTCGAGCAGACCGCCCAGCAGAAGATCGCCGGGTTGTCGATGACGGTCTACCCGGCCCTGGTGGAGGAAGGCGGCACGGTCAAGGAAGGGCGCTTCTCGACTCAGGCCGAAGCCAGCTTCCAGCACCGCCGCGCCTTGCAGCGCCTGCTCCTGCAACAACTGGCCGAGCCGGCCAAGTTCCTGCGTGGCAAGCTGCCGGGACTGACCGAACTGGGCCTGCTGTATCGCGAGCTGGGCCGGGTCGAGTCGCTGGTCGAGGACATCCTGTTGGCCAGCCTCGACAGCTGCGTGCTCGACGGCGAGGCGGAACTGCCGCGTGACGGCGCTGCCCTGGCTTCCCTGGCCGAGCGCAAGCGTGGCAGCTGGACTGAGCATGCCGAGCGCCTGGCCCGCCTGGTGCTGGACATCCTCAAGCTGTGGCACGGTCTTCAGAAGCGCTTCAAGGGCAAGATCGACCTGGCCCAGGCGGTGGCGCTCAACGATATCAAGCAGCAACTGGGCAACCTGGTCTATCCGGGCTTCGTCCGCGAGACCCCGGGCCTGTGGCTCAAGGAGCTGCCGCGCTACCTCAAGGCCATCGAGCTGCGCCTGGAAAAACTCGGCGCCCAGGTGCAGAAGGACCGGGTCTGGAGCGGCGAGCTGGGCAACCTCTGGGCGCAGTACAAGGCCCGCGCCGACAAGCACGCTCAGGAGGGCAAGCGCGACGAGCAGTTGCAGCTCTATCGCTGGTGGCTGGAAGAGTACCGGGTCTCGCTGTTCGCCCAGCAACTGGGGACCAAGGCCCCGATTTCCGACAAGCGCCTGAGCAAGCAGTGGAGCCAGGTCGAGCCCTGACAGACGGGCGCCGGGTTGTGCTCCGAAAGGGGCCAACCCGGCGCAGTTGTGGCACACTTGGCAACATTTACCGCGGCCGGATGCCACGGCAACCCCCTTTCGAACAGCCTGCAATGGCTCTGGACCAAGGGATCATTGCAGGTCTGAACTGGTACTTTGGTGCCAGTTCGAATCAACCCAACAGAGGATCGATCGTGCATAACGTCGTCATCAGCGGCACTGGCCTGTACACCCCGGCCAACAGCATTTCCAACGAAGAGCTGGTGGAATCCTTCAACACCTATGTCGCGCAGTTCAACGCCGACAACGCCACCGCCATCGAGCGTGGCGAGGTCCAGGCCCTGGCCGAGTCCAGCGCCGCCTTTATCGAAAAGGCCTCGGGGATCAAGAGCCGTTTCGTCATGGACAAGGCCGGCATCCTCGATCCGCAGCGCATGACTCCGCGCCTGCCGGAGCGCAGCAACGACGAGCCGTCGATCCTCTGCCAGATGGGCGTCGCCGCCGCCGAGCAGGCCCTGGCTCGCGCCGGCCGCACTGCCGCCGATGTCGACGCGGTGATCGTCGCCTGCTCCAACCTGCAGCGTCCGTATCCGGCCATCGCCATCGAGGTACAGCAGGCCCTGGGCATCAACGGCTTCGGCTTCGACATGAACGTCGCCTGCTCCTCGGCAACCTTCGGCATCCAGGTTGCCTGCAACAGCGTGCAACTGGGCCAGGCCCGCTCGGTGCTGGTGGTCAGCCCGGAAATCTGCACCGGCCACCTGAACTTCCGCGACCGTGACAGCCACTTCATCTTCGGTGACGCGGCCACCGCCGTGCTGGTGGAACGTGCCGACCTGGCGACCTCGGAGCACCAGTTCGATATCGTCAGTACCAAGCTGCTGACCCAGTTCTCCAACAACATCCGCAACAACTTCGGCTTCCTCAACCGCGCGGCGGAAGAGGGCGTGGGCGCACCGGACAAGCTGTTCGTCCAGGAAGGCCGCAAGGTGTTCCGCGAGGTCTGCCCGATGGTCGCCGAGCTGATCGGCCAGCACCTGGCGGAAAACAATCTCAATGTCAGCGACGTCAAGCGCTTCTGGCTGCACCAGGCCAACCTGAGCATGAACCAGCTGATCGTCAAGAAGCTGCTCGGTCGCGACGCTCTGGAAGAGGAAGCCCCGGTGATCCTCGACCGTTACGCCAACACCAGCTCGGCCGGCTCGGTGATTTCCCTGCACAGCCACCAGGACGACCTGCCCAAGGGCGCGCTGGGCGTGCTCAGCTCGTTCGGTGCCGGGTATTCGATCGGTAGCGTGATCCTGCGCAAGCGCTGATCTCTCCCGAACATTTATGTTGTTGCTGCTGGCCTCATCGCCGGCAACGCCGGCACCCACAGGGTTTGCGGTGCATGCAATGCCTGTGGGAGCCGGCGTTGCCGGCGATGAGGCCGGTATGGACACCTGATAAAGCGTCATTGATCCGGAATCCAGGAGGACTGGTGTAATCTGCCAGCAAAAAGCCATAAGCTTTTTCGAAGCGGCAGCGGTTTCAGCAGGGTTAAGCAAAATGTTCGAGATAGATCGCAACAGCAAAGTGCTGTTGGTGGACCAGATTCGCAACGAAATCATCAGCCGCATCGAGGCCTTCCAGTGGGTTCGCGGCAGTCGCCTGCCATCGGTCCGAGCCCTGTCCAAACAGCTGGGCGTGAGCATTTTCACGGTCAGCAGCGCTTATGAAGACCTGGTCGCCCGGCAGATCATCGAGTCCCGCCCCGGCGCCGGTTACTACATCCTGGCTTCCGGCCCCGCCGACACCGGCAAGGACTCGGAGCGGATGATCCCGCCGTCCAGCCTGCATGCCGGCTTTCTCTACCGCGCCCTGGACCCTTCGCAATACGATTTTCCCGTCAGTTCCGGTTACCTGCCGCCCTCGTGGCTGGCTGATGCCGTACCGGCTTCGGTCACCGGCCGGCTGATCCGCAACACCCTGTCCTGCAGCGTCCCGGCTCCCGCCGCCGGCAGCCAGGAGCTGCGCTCGGTGATCGCCAAGAAGCTGCGCGAGCTGCAGATCAACGCCTCCAGCACCCAGATCGTGGTGACCATCGGCGCCACCCATGCCTTCTCGCTGATTCGCAACATGATGCTCGAACCCGGCGATTACCTGCTGGTGGAGGACCCGAGCTACCTGCTGCTGCAGCTCAAGCTGATCAAGGACCGTGATTTCAACATCATCACCGTGCCGCGCACCCACGACGGCCCGGACCTGGAAGTCATGGAAGAGATGGTCGCCAAGTACCGGCCCAAGCTGTTCCTGACCCAGACCCTGATCCACAACCCCACCGGCGGCAATACCTCGCCAGCCAAGGGCTTCCGCATCCTGTCGCTGGCGCAGAAATACGACTTCCATATCGTCGAGGACGATATCTTCGGCGCCCTGTGCACCAAGCAGACCCTGCGCCTGAGCAGCCTGGACGAGTGGAACCGGACCTTCTACCTGAGTGGTTTCAGCAAGGTGCTCAGCCCGGCGCTGCGCCTGGGCTACGTGGTAGCGCCGCCAGCGTTCGTCGAGGGCCTGGTGGAGCAGAAGATGTACAACGTGCTGTGTGGTTCGTCACTGGACGAGACGATCGTGGCCTATACCCTGGAATCCGGACGCTATCAGCACCATCTGGATGCCTTGCGCCAGCGGGTGATGCACGAGCGCATCCGCGCGCGGGACTGGTTGACCAAGGTCGGGGTGGAAATCGACGAGGGAGTGGTGGAGGGATTGTTCATCTGGGCGCGCTTCCCTGCGCACGTGGATCTTCGCCGCCTGATCGAGGAGGCGCACGATGCCCGGATATTCCTGGCCCCGGGTTCGCTGTTCAGCAACACCCGTGGGTACGACCAGTACATCCGTTTGAATGTCAGTCATTGCAACGACATGCGTTTCAGACAATTTGTCGCTGACCATCTATGCAGCGAAACTGCCAGCGCTTGAAGTAGTCGGCGAAGGTGCTGACCTGGCCCAGGTCCTCGTAGGAGTAGATGACGCCGTTGAGGATCTGCACCACATCGTTGTCGCGCAGGGTGGGGATGAAGGAGTCCTCGAGAATCTCCATGCCGTTGACGGCCAGGCTCAGATCGTCGATCCAGTACAGCGGCTTGCCGTCCTTTCCCGACCAGATCCGGCTGTCGGCATAAAAGGATTTCAGCGCCAATCCATTGGTTTGCATGGGCATAGGGTTGATCCTGCTTCGACTGATTGAAGAGTTGGCCATGGCTCAGGCCTTCCTTTGCGCGCGGAAACGCAGGCGTGTCGCGTCCACGGTCCAGTGCCCGCTGTCGTCCAGCAGGTCGCGGACCAGTTCCTCGGTCACTTCCTCCAGAAAGGCGTCGCGCATTTCCAGAGGTACCGCCTCCAGGTAGTGGCCACAGCAATCCTTGATCCACTGGCCGATCGGCACCTCCAGTACCAGCGGTTGCTCGAACCAGCTGATATGGCTGACGTGGAAGCCGGCCTGCTCCAGCACCTGCTGGTATTCATGCGCGTTGGGCAGGTACCAGCGCTCCAGCTCGGTCCAGTCGATCGAGCGCCGTTCCAGGGCGCCGTTCAGGGCCCGACGCACCAGCGCGGCATGGGCACTGCCGGGCAGCTCGCCGACGAAACGCCCGCCCGGCTTGAGGGCCATGAAGGCGCCGATGGCGACTTCGTCGGCCTGGTGCATCTCATGCAGGGCGTCATGGCTGAACACCACGTCGAATTCCTGATGGAAATACAGCTCCTCGGCATTGCCCCGTTTTACATCGAGTCCGCGGGCGCGGGCTGCCACCACCCGCTGCGGGTCGATGTCGAAACCCACCACCTCGGCGCCCTGGCTAGCCAGTTGCGCCGTCAGGCAGCCATCGCCGCAGCCGATGTCCAGCACCTGCTCGCCGGCCTTGACCGCCAGCAGGCCGAGCAGCCCATCGACATAGCGCGCGATGCAGTGCGTGGGGGTATCCGGCGGTTCGCTGCCGGGGCGGAAAAAACTCGGAGCACTCATCTGATGTATCCGTCTTGTTGCGGGATAAAAAAGCGCGCGCCGGTCGCCCGACGCGCGCAAAGGTTCAGAGACGCTTGGACAGCCAGACCAGCACGATGACGATGGCGCACACCGCCGGGGTCAGCCAGTTCCAGGCTTCGCCCATCAGCCAGATGGAGAAGGCGAAGGTGAAGAAGGGTTGCAGCAGCTGCAGCTGGCTGATGCGCTGGATACCGCCCAGGGCCAGGGCGCGGTTCCACGAGAAGAAGCCCAGCAGCGAGTTGATCAGGGCCAGGAACAGCAGCGCGGCAACGCCCTGGCCCGGCAGGTTGGCGATGGTCTCGCCGTCATACAGGAACAGGCTCACCGGCAGCAGCACCGGCAGGCTGACCACCAGGGTCCAGCACATCACCTGCCAGCCCGGCAGTTCCTTGGACAGCGCGCCGCCCTGGGCATAGCCGAAGCCGGCCAGGACCACGGCGCCAAGCAGGGCCAGGTCACCGATGTAGATGTCCTGCACATCGGACTTGATCACGGTGTAGGCGAACACGGTGAGGAAGCCCAGGCTCGACACCAGCCAGAACAGTTTCGACGGGCGGGTGCCGGTGATCAGGGTGCCGAAGATCGCCGTGGACAGCGGCAGCGCCGCCAGGACCACGCCGCCGTGGCTGACCGGCACGTACTGCATGCCCAGCGCGGTAAGAATCGGGAAGCCGTAGACGATGCCGGTGGAGGTCAGCAGCATGCGCTTGAGCTGGGAGCCGTTGGGCAGTTTGGCGCGGCCGATGATCAGGAACGGAATCGCCGCGAACGCAGCCAGGACCGAGCGGAAAAAGCCGACCTGCAGGGCGCTCAGGTCACCGGCGAGCATCTTCGCCGCCGGCAGGGTCATGGCGAAGGCGGCGACGGAGATCAGGCCGAGGAAGTAGGCCTGGACGTCCTGGTTCTTGGTGTCTTGAAAACTGGCGACTGTACTTTGCGTCATTGCAGCGGTTCCTTGTGGCTTTACCGGTAAGGCATCCGCCCGTCATGGGCGGATGCGCACGCCGGTCAGATCTGTTTGTTGTTCAGGTTCGGTTTGTCCAGCGGGCTGGTGCTGAGGAAGAACACCAGCGAGGTGCGGGTTCCGCTTTCCACCTTGCGCACGCCGTGGGGGATCTCGCAGCGGTTGATCAGCACGTCGGCGTAGCCGGTTTTCAGCAGGCTTTCCTTGCCTTCGTAGTCGACGAAGAACTCGCCGCCGCCGTAGTCCTTGCCGAACTGGATGACCACCGAGTAGCGGTATTCCAGGTTGCTGTAGGTGTCGATGTGCTTGCCGATGAAGTTGCCTTCTTCCAGCTGGTTGGCCTGGCAGCGACGGATATAGCTTTCGCCGCCCATGATCCCGTTGAAGAACTCGCGGCTCTTGCCGGAGGAGAGGATCTCCACCACGCGCTTGCCCCACGGATCGTTGCGGTACACCGGCAACTGGCCTTTCTGGTCTTCCATGAAGCGGCCGACCGAAAGGAAGTTCTGCTCGCCCACGTCACCGATCTCGATGATGGTCTTGGGGATCACCTGGCAGGCTTCTTCCATGTAGGCCAGGTCTTCCCGGGAGAACAGCTGGGCAGCGTTGAGGGCTGCATAGGCGCTGCTGTTCAGTTGCTGGCTTGCCGCTTGAATCGTCTCTTGCATGATCAGGCTCCTTGAGAACTGGGCGTGGGGTACAGCATGTCTTGGGGGTGGATGGCAGCGGTTTGCAGTGGAGCGAAGGGCTCGCGTACGCCGCGGCACATGTGGTCGCGAATCAGGTACAGGCCGGCCATGAAGCCCCAGACTTCGAGGAAGGGGCCGTAGCTCGAAGGTTGTCCCTCGATGCTGGCGCGGTAGTTGGCGATATGCCGGTAATGCACGTTCGGCCGACGGTGGTGGGCGTCGTGGTTGGGCAGGTCCTGCGGGTAGACGTACAGGCGCACCGGTACATCCAGCAGCAGCGCCTTGAGCAGCCAGGCACTCCAGGCGCCAATCCCGCCGCTTGGCGGCGTGCGACCCTGGAAGCGACCCCAGGTCAGGCGACCGTAATGCGGCTTGTCGGCCCGGCCTTCTTCCCGTTGGTAGAACCACAGGTGCTCGGTGAACAGTTGCAGCCACATCGAATGCTCGAAGAGCACCGCCCGCGGGATCCCGTAGATCAGGGCGAAGGCCATCAGGCTGTCGCTGGCCCACAGCAGCACCAGCAGTACTGCCCAGAACACCAGGCGAAAGCGCACTTCGTCCCGTGGCGGCCGCACGAGGCAGTCGTTCAGGGTCGCGCGCCACTGGCGCAGCAGGTAGGCCGGGCGGAACGGCGTGCAGATCACCCGCCACCAGTAGGCCAGCTCCGGCATGCCCGGGTAGAAGCCCTGGGCCTGGATAAAGCGCTGGTCCGGATCGATGTCGGTGCACAACACATGGATGTTGTGGTGCTCGCGGACATGGCTCTGGTTGTAGGTGTCCCAGTCCTGGTACAGCAGCGGCGTGGTCAGGAAGAAGCGGGCGTAACGCTGGGCCCGCGCCTTGTCCTTGAGCACCGCGCCGTGGGTCAGGTAGTGGAAGGTCGCCTGCATGCTGCGCAGGCGGTTGACCATCAGCACCCAGGCGCCGATCACCAGCAGCACCGCGAGCAGCGGATGGAAAGCCCCGTCCAGCACCGCCTTGCCGAGCAGTACCAGGCCGATCATCACCGCCCAGGTAAACAGCAGGTGCAGCAGCAGGAAACGCTCGCCGGTCTGCTCCATGCGTGCCTTCAGGGCCTCGTTCGGCTGTACCTGACCCTTGCCGGTCAGCCAGGTCCACAGCGGCTGGAACGGCAGGCCGGCGTAGGCGGCGCGCAGATTGCCCTGGGGCCCGTACTGGCAGTAGTGGGTCGTGTTGGTTGGCTGGTTCATCAGTACACCCGCGTCAGGTAGAGGACCGGGATGTCGCTGTACAACCAGTAGAACGGCTGCATGCGGTTATGGTCGGCGCCGATCACGATCGGGTTCTGCCATTGCCGGGCGAAGACCTTGCCGATGGCCGCATACTCCGCGCCCTGGGCGTAGAGGATGTGCATCAGCTCGTCGTTGCTGCGGTTCTGGTGCCAGGCCTGGTACAGCGGCAGGCGCGCGTTGAAGATCGACGCGTAGTCCAGGTCGCTTTCAACGATGCAGCCGTTGTCGCGATTGGCCAGGCGTTGCTCGGCCTCGGCGGTCAGGGCATGCCACTGCGCTTCGCCACCGGCGGCCTCGGCGATCATGATCGACTCGGTGTCCGGGCCTAGCAGGTCGAGGATCTTCTGCTGACTGATGCGCAGCTTGCGGGCGAAGCCTTCGCGGGTTTCCTTGAGACGGTCGAGGGTGGAGGCGTCGAAACCCTCGAAATCGCCGGCGCCGATGGCGATGCGTGCGTCGATACCGTGTTTTCTCAACACCGCTTGCAGCGCTGGCAGGGTCTTGACCACCCGCCCGGCCACCAGGCCGATGCCTTCGCCCAATTGCTCGAAGGTGTAGCGCAGCCGGCCGTTCTTGCTTTCGTAGCCGTAGTCCGGGCACACCGGCGAGACCAGGGTGATGGTTTCGCCAGCCAGGCCCTTGGCCAGGGTTTCGGCGAAACGGGCCATGAAGTGCGGCGCCGAGTTGCTGAAGGAGAGGCGTTCGAAGGCGCGTTCCAGGTCGATCACCAAGGCGTCTGGCAGAACTGTCATGGCCGGGTAGCGGACCTTCAGTGCCGGAGTGGTCACGGTGTTGTCGTTGACCGCGCAGAGCAGCAGGTTGAGCAGCGAAGGGCGACTTTGATTGATATAGGGTTTATCCAGGATCAAGGTCTTGCGGCCTTCACTGTTACGCACTTGCCACTGAAAACCCGGAAACTTCGACTGGATAAAACGATAGAACGGCATATAACGTGGAAGTCCGGTCTGTTCGTCATCTGCCTGTTGAAAGCGGGCATACACGGCGGACAGTCGTGAAACTTCTTCTTCGATACACAATGCCTTGACCAGATCGGCCGGTGGTTGTTGTGACAACGAGATCGGCGACAACACGCGCTTGCTGATCAACTTATGGGTAAGTTTGTTTCTGACGTAATACTTCGCGAGAGATTGGCTCATGGCATCACCGATACGAAAGTTCCTGGTCAGCAGGCGTTAGTTCGATAAGGTTGATATTCACGTGGGGCGGCTGGCGCAGGGCCCAGACCACCGCATTGGCGACATCCTCCGGTTCCAGCGGGGTCAGGCTGCTGTACACCTGGTCGGCCTTGGCCTGGTCGCCGTTGCACTGCACCAGGGCGAACTCCGAGCGGGTCTTGCCCGGCGCCACCGTGGTCAGGCGCACCCGGCTGCCCACCAGCTCGGTGCGCAGGCAGCGGCCGAAGTGGTCGACGAAGGCCTTGGAGGCGGCGTACACATGCCCGCCCCGGTAGTGCACATGGGCCCCGATCGAGCTCAGGTTGACCACATGCCCGTGGCCGCTGGCGATCAGTCGTGGCAATAGCGCGCGGGTCACGTTGATCAAACCGTGGACATTGGTATCGAGCATGGTTGCAATCTGCTCGTCCGTTATATCCAGCAAGCTACCCTGGCCCTGAAGAAGTCCGGCGCCATTTACAAGTGCATTGATAGTTGCAAATGCTTCAGGCAGTTCATTGAGCTGCTTATTCAACGACTGACTGTCGCGAACATCACAAGTTACTGCGTGGAACTGTCCGTGGAATTCATCGGTCAATTGATTGAGGCGATCTTCCCGACGGCCGATTCCGATAACTTTGCTTCCCTGCTTTAGCAAAATTCTGGCGCAAGCCAGCCCGATGCCAGACGTCACTCCGGTGACGACGACCGTTTCATCAGTTTTCAATTGATGCTCCTTCTTACTTGCACTGTTAGGTGAGGTGGTGTTGCTACCTGGAAGCGTCCGTGCCTGATGAACGAGTGCAGATTAGAAAGAGCGTCGGGGGATGTACCGGTACAGCCGGAGGGCTGCGCGCCGAACTGTCTGGTCGCCGGACCATGACAGTTTGCGAAGGAAGATCAGGACGGTTCGGCGGCGGAACGGACCGGTGCCAGCGCAAAGGATTGCGCCGTGTGCGGTTTTGTCGCGCAGAGGGTGGCGGGAGGGTTCATGGCCGTGGCAAGGCCCGACAGGCGGGCGTTTTGCCATATTCCTGATGGGAGTAAAAAAGTTCCGCTGTCATAAAACATTTATATAAAAGCCACTGATCTGAAATAACCCCCCGCCAAGATTCCTCCCCAGCACAAGTGGCCCTGGCCGCGTGTTTTTTCAACGTAATCAAGACCATAAAACGTTAGGGGAGCTTCATCGATGATCCGTAAGCACTTCGCAGGTTTCGCAGCCAGCGCCTTGGCCATGGCCGTTACCGCCCAGGCTTTCGCGGGTACCGTGACCACCGACGGCGCCGATATCGTAGTCAAGACCAAAGGTGGCCTCGAGGTCGCTACCACTGACAAGGAGTTCAGCTTCAAGCTGGGCGGTCGTATCCAGGCTGACTACAGTACTTTCGACAATTTCTACACCGTCAACGGCAACAAGGCTGACGCCGGTTATTTCCGTCGTGCCTACCTGGAACTGGGCGGCACCCTGTACAAGGACTGGGCCTACCAGATCAACTACGACTTCTCGCACAACTCCGGTGGCGACAACCGTAGCGAAGACGGTTATTTCGACGAGGCCTCGCTGGCCTACACCGGCTTCAGCCCGATCGTGATCAAGGCTGGCCGTTTCGACCCGGAATTCGGTCTGGAAAAGGCTACCAGCTCCAAGTGGGTCACCGCTGTCGAGCGTAACGCCGCCTACGATACCGTCGACTGGACCAACAGCCACAACGGTGGCCTGGGCATCCAGGTTTCCGGCACCGCAATGGACTCCCTGTACGGTTCCGCTGGCGTATACGCCAAGGACGCAACCAACGCCGACAAGGACGGCGACAGCACCAAGCAGTTCAACCTGCGTGGTGTCTTCGCTCCGCTGCACAAGGACGGTGAAGTCCTGCACTTCGGCGTCAACTTCGCCCAGCGCGACCTGTCCGACACCTCCTTCGATGGCCGTATCCGCAGCCGTCTGGGCATGCGTGGCGTGAGCACCGACGGCGGCCAGGATGCTGGTACCAACGGCAACCGTCTGACCATCGGTGGTGCCAACAACACCCCGGCTGGCGCCTATGACAAGGATCAGGCCTGGGGTCTGGAACTGGCCGGCGCATTCGGTCCGTTCTCCGCCCAGGGTGAGTACATCAAGCGCAAGGTCCAGGCTGACGCTGCTGCTTACCAGGACATCAAGACCACCGGTTACTACGGTCAACTGGCCTACACCATCACCGGCGAGTCGCGCATCTACAAACTCGGCAAGTTCGACGCCATCAAGCCTCAGAACAAGCAGATCGGTGCCTGGGAAGTCTTCTACCGCTACGACCACATCAAGGGCGAAGACGACAACGGCGCTTACGCCAACGTTGGCGACATCGAAGGTGCCGTGCACAACCTCGGTGTGAACTGGTATGCCAACGAGTCGATCAAGCTGACCGGCCAGTACGTCAAGGCCAAGGTCGACAACGCCCAGAACTCTGTCGGCGACGACAAAGGCGACGGCGTCGTACTGCGCGCACAGTACGTGTTCTAAGCAACGACGCTCCTTCATCCGTTAGATTTTCAGCCCCACTTCGGTGGGGCTTTTTTTGTGTTGGATCTGCTCAAATCCAACGCCAGCCAGCGGCCTTGGCGACCACGCCCAGGATCTTTCGCGAATCATCGACTATCAGAATGAAGCGAGCCGGACCTTTGAGCATCGCATCAAGCGCATTGATTTTTTGCCATTGATTGGCCGTTCGGAATGCGCCTAACCCCTTCGACGCTATCAGCACGTCCTTGATCGAATGCTCGCTGAAGTCGATCAATCCGCTGTCGTCGACGTGTTCCAGCAAATACCTGCCGAGATCGGCCTGATCCATGGCTCCCATGGGCAGGTGACCGTCCATGCCGATGATGAACTTCGGTTTGCTGCCGACCAATGCGCACAGCGTCGAGTGCTGTTGCAGGCAGATAAAGTCGTTGTCGCTGATCACCGATAGCATTCCCGCATGTGCGGCAATCGGCCGGGTTCGCATCACTGTGTTTACCGTTGCATGGTTCTTCAGCCACTGCGCGGCGATCCCGGAGCGATAGCCGACGGCGGTGAGGATGTCCTTGTACTGATTGGAAACATTCAGGGCGAAAATCGGTTCGTGATGGGCGATCCGGTTTCTGAACTGGTTGATGCTCATGACCAGTGGCTTGAATCGAGCCCGGGTCATTGCCTGGGCATTGGGTAGAAGGCGGGTCATCCCGGTTTGCCAGATCGGGCGGTCATAGTGAGGGCGGAACAGGTTGGACCAGAAGTCGAAGGTGAGTCGGGAGACGACGTCATCCTTTGCAACGCTGTTGTCACTTTTTGTTGCGCGGGCCACCGCCTTGATCAGAGTGGCCTGGCTTTCGGCAGTGAGGGTACGACGCAAGCGTGGATCCAGATGCCAGTCTGGAGTGAATCGGTTACTGAGCACTTCGTCGACGGCGTTCCTGAGCAGGACTTCCATCACATGCAAGGGAAATAGAAAAGCCTTGGCCAGCCTGGCGTTGTAGAGGTACAGCTCGAAGGCCAGCTCGGCGCGGAATCCAGCGGCTTTCAGGTAGGTGCTGAAACGTTGGCGAGAGAGCACGCGCTCCAGGGAGTCGATTCGGTCCTTCGAGTAGAGGAAAGGTTGTTGTCGTTCCGCCATGGGTGTAGAGTCCGTGCACTAGCAGTTGATGTGGCCCCTCTGGTTATCCAAGCGCCCTCAGCACTGGAAAGAGCCCCGGGACAATCTCAGATTCTCCCGGGGTTTCGCTTTTTGGGGATCTGTGCAGCCTAGTGCCTGTCGGGATGTACGCTGATAGCATTTCGCCGTGCTTGCTGGAGTCATATCCAGTTGGTCCATGGTGGCCTTGGTTGCTGCTCTAGGCGTCATGCAGAAAGCTTTCTCGAAAGCTGCACTCTTGTTCGAAAAGTCTTACGAGCAATAAAGAACCTTCTTTTCTCCTGCTCGACCCGGCAAACTCCCGCAATGCCGACTCTCACCCTGAACCACCTCGCCGACATCGATGCCGCCAGTTGGGACGCCCTGGTCCCGGCGGATCAACCCTTCCTGCGCCACGCCTTCCTCAGCAGCCTGGAAGACAGCGGCAGTGTCAGCCCGCGCACCGGCTGGACGCCGTCCCATCGGCTGGTGACTGCTGATAACGGCGAGCTGCGGGCAGCCATGCCGGTCTATATCAAGACCCACTCCTTTGGCGAATACGTGTTCGATCACGGTTGGGCCGATGCCTGCGAGCGGGCCGGGATCGGTTACTACCCGAAGCTGCTCTGCGCCGTGCCGTTCTCCCCGGTCGGCGGGCCGCGCCTGCTGGGGGAGCCGCAGGTGCTCAGCGTATTGCTGGAGGAAGTGGAGGAATCGCTGCTGGAGCAGGGCCAGTCGGGCCTGCATGTGAACTTCACCGACCCCGCCGCCGACGATCTGCTGCGTGGTCGCGAGGGCTGGCTGGAGCGCCTCGGTTGCCAGTTCCACTGGCGCAACCAGGGCTACCGGGATTTCCAGGATTTTCTCGACAGCCTCGCGTCACGCAAGCGCAAGCAGATGCGCAAGGAGCGCGAGCAGGTGGCGGGGCAGGGTATCGAGTTTCGCTGGTATGGCGGCGCCGAACTGAGCGAGGTGCAGTGGGACTTCGTCTACGCCTGCTACGCCAACACCTATGCGGTGCGTCGTCGCGCGCCCTACCTGACCCGGGAGTTCTTCAGCCTGCTGGCCGAGCGCATGCCGGAGGCGATCCGCGTGGTGATGGCAGTTCAGGGCGGCCGTGAGGTGGCGATGGCTTTCAGCCTGGTGGGTGGTGACAGCTTCTATGGCCGCTACTGGGGCTGCCTGGCCGAGTTCGACCGCCTGCATTTCGAGACCTGCTTCTACCAGGGCATGGACTACGCCATTGCCGAAGGCTTGCAACGTTTCGATGCCGGGGCTCAGGGCGAGCACAAGCTGATCCGGGGTTTCGAGCCGGTGATCACTCGCTCCTGGCATTACCTGCTGCATCCGGGGTTGCGCACCGCAGTGGAGGATTTCCTGCGTCAGGAGCGGGTCGGGGTACTGGCCTATGCGGAAGATGCTCGCTCGGCCCTGCCGTATCGACAGGGCTGAGTACAGCCGTCAGTCGACGCCGACGAAGCCGCCGGTTTGGTGGTGCCACAACCGCGCATACAGCCCGCGCTGCGCCAGCAGCTCGCTGTGGCTGCCCATCTCGGCGATCCGGCCTTTCTCCAGCACCACCAGGCGGTCCATCCGCGCGATGGTCGAGAGGCGGTGCGCGATGGCGATCACCGTCTTGCCCTGCATCAGGGTTTCCAGGCTCTCCTGGATCGCCGCCTCGACCTCCGAGTCCAGCGCCGAGGTGGCTTCGTCCATGATCAGGATCGGCGCGTTCTTCAGCAGCACACGAGCAATGGCGATGCGCTGGCGCTGGCCGCCGGACAGCTTGACCCCGCGCTCGCCGACATGGGCATCGAAGCCGGTGCGACCCTGGGCATCGCTGAGGCCCGGGATGAATTCCTCGGCCCGTGCCCGGCATACGGCGTTCCACAGTTCTTCGTCGCTGGCATCGGGCTTGCCGTAGCGCAGGTTGTCGCGGATCGAGCGGTGCAGCAGGGAGGTGTCCTGGGTGATCATGCCGATCTGCCCGCGCAGGCTTTGCTGGGTGACCTCGGCGATGTCCTGGCCATCGATGAGGATGCGCCCGCCTTCCAGGTCATAGAGGCGCAGCAGCAGGTTGACCAGGGTCGATTTGCCGGCGCCGGACGGGCCGATCAGGCCGATCTTCTCGCCGGGGCGGATATCCAGGTCGAGGTTGCTGATGATCCGGCTGCCGCTCTTGCCGTAGTGGAAATCGACGTTCTCGAAGCGCACCGCGCCGCGGTCCACCTTGAGTGCCGGGGCATTCGGCTTGTCGGTGACGCTGACCGGCTGGGCGATGCTTTCCAGGCCGTCCTGCACGGTGCCGATGTTCTCGAAGATGCCGTTGACCACCCACATGATCCAGCCGCTCATGTTGACGATGCGGATCACCAGGCCGGTGGCCAGGGCGATGGCGCCGGTAGTGATCAGCGACTGGGTCCACAGCCACAGGGCCAGGCCCGTGGTGGTGACGATCAGCAGGCCGTTGAGGCTGGTGATGACCACGTCCATGCTGGTGATGACGCGGCTGGCCAACTGGGTCTTTTCGGTCTGCTCGCGGATC
Source organism: Pseudomonas sp. FG98 (assembly GCF_057808595.1). Taxonomy (NCBI): domain Bacteria; kingdom Pseudomonadati; phylum Pseudomonadota; class Gammaproteobacteria; order Pseudomonadales; family Pseudomonadaceae; genus Pseudomonas; species Pseudomonas sp. FG98. The sequence continues at coordinate 35,503 of NZ_JBMDIJ010000033.1, forward strand.
GCTTCGCGGGCGTATTGCTGCTCGAAATCGGTGTGGGCGAACAGCTTGAGGGTGGCGATGTTGGTGTAGCCATCGACGATCCGCCCCATCAGCTTGGAGCGCGCCTCGGACGACACCACCGAGCGCTCCTTTACCCGCGGCACGAAGTAGCGCAGGGCGACGATGTAGCAGGCGATCCAGGTCAGCAGGGGGATCATCAGGCGCCAGTCGGCTTCGGCGAACAGCACCAGCGAGCTGATGGCGTAGATGCTCACGTGCCACAGGGCGTCCATGGCCTGTACCAGCGAGTCGCGCAGCGAGTTGCCGGTCTGCATGATGCGTTGCGCGATGCGCCCGGCGAAGTCGCTCTGGAAGAAGTTCAGGCTCTGCTTGAGCACGTAGGCGTGGTTCTGCCAGCGGATCATGCTGGTCATGCCCGGGCTGATGGCCTGGTGCACCATCAGGTCATGCAGGCCGACGAACAGCGGCCTGAGCAGCAGTGCCACCACCAGCATCCAGATCAGTTCGCCGGCATGCTCGCTGAACAGGTTGGCGTTCGGCGTGCCTTGGGCCAGGTCGATGATCCGGCTCAGGTAGCTGAACAGCGCCACCTCGATCAGGGCGACGATCAGGCCCAGCACCATCAGGGCGACGAAGGCTGGCCAGACCTGGCGCAGGTAATACAGGTAGAAGGGCAGGACCCGGGACGGCGGCGCCGCGGTGGGCGCCTCGCGGAAGATGTCGATCAACTGCTCGAAACGACGGAACAACATCTAGAAGTTCACTCCTGTTGCAGGGGCCAACGCCGCGCCCGCGGGTCACGTCCTTGTGACAGTGCGGTCAGTCGATGCGCTTGGCCGACTTGATGAACACCGGATCGACGGGCACGTCGCGCATGCCTTTCTTGACGGTGGTAGGGGAATTGACGATCTGGTCGACCACTTCCATGCCCTTGGTGACCTTGCCGAACACCGCGTAGCCGGCGTCGCGACCCGGGTTGAGGAAGTCATTGTCGGCCACGTTGATGAAGAACTGGCTGGTGGCCGAGTTCGGGTTCGAGGTGCGGGCCATGGACAGGGTGCCGCGGGTGTTCAGCAGGCCGTTGCGCGCTTCGTTGGCAATCGGGTCCTTGGTGTCCTTCTGCACCATCTGCTCGGTGAAGCCACCGCCCTGAACCATGAAGCCCGGAATCACGCGGTGGAAGATGGTGTTGTTGTAGAAGCCGCTGTCGACGTACTGCAGGAAGTTCTTGGTGCTGACCGGCGCCTTCTCGGCATTCAGCTCGATCTCGATCTTGCCGAAGCTGGTGGTCAGTTCGACGTGCGGGGTCTTGTCCGAAGCCATTACACCGGTAGCGAAGGCGACCGAGCAGGCGGCCATGAGGATTTTCTTCAGCATGTACTCAATGATCCTTGAGAGGTGGTTGAAGCCGCAGCGAGAAACTGCAGCAGGGTCTGGTTGAAAACCTGCGGTTGATCCAGCGGCGTAGCGTGCCGGGAATCGGCGATCACCGCCAGTCGCGCGCCGGGGATCAGGGCGGTGTACTTCTCCTTGAGCGCCACCGGGGTGTAGTCGTGGTCGGCACTGATGACCAGGGTAGGACAGGTGATCCGTCCCAGGCGTTCCTCCACGCCCCAGTTGACGATGGCGTTGAAGGCGGCCAGGTAGGCGCGCTTGTCGTTCCGGGCCCAGCGCTCGGCCATCTTGCGCCGCAGTTCGGCCTGTTCCGGCTTGGGAAACAGCCGCGCCGCCAGGCCCTTGCCGATGGTGCTCAGGCTCAGCACCCGGGCCAGGGTCCAGCGCTTGGCCCACTGCCAGTAATCGTCGCGGCTGCGTACCTTCACCGCCGGAGCGCTGTTGACGATGGTCAGGCTGCGCAGCCAGTCGGGATGGTCGACGGCGAACTGGAAGCCGACCATGCCGCCCATGGACAGCCCGACGTAGTGCACCGGGCCGGTGTCCAGGTGTTCCAGCAGGGCCATCAGGTCGGCGCTGAAGCCGGCGATGCTGTAGCGCTCGCGGGGCTTGTCGGAGCGTCCATGACCGCGCAGGTCGAGGAGGATCAGGCGATAGTGGGCGGCCAGCACCGGGACCTGGCATTCCCAGTCCTGGCAACTCGAACCGAGGCCGTGGACCAGTACCAGGGGTTCGCCCCGGCCGTATTCTTCGTAGTGCAGGGTGTAACCTTCATGTTCGAAGTAGGCCATGGGCGGTTCCTGTCAGGCTTGGGCCGGGGCGGCGAAGGGGACGTCCAGCGGCGCAGTGTCGAAGTTGCGCAGCAACTCGATGAGGATCTGCGTGGCCGGGCCGAGGGGTTTGTCCTTGTTCGAGTAAAGGTAGAACAGTGGGTGACGGCTGCCACCCTGGTCCAGCGGCAGAGGCTTGAGCACGCCTTCGCGCAGCTCGCGTTCGATCAGGTGGCGTGGCAGCCAGGCGAAGCCCAGGCCGCTGCTGACGAAGGTGGCGGCGGTGGCCAGGCTGCCCACGGTCCAGCGCTGCTCGGCGCCGAGCCAGCCGACATCGCGCGGCTGGGAGCGTCCGGAGTCGCGGATCACCACTTGCAACTGGCTTTCCAGGTCCTGGAAGTTCAGCACCCGGCCAAGGCGGTGCAGCGGGTGCTCGGGGTGGGCCACGGCGACGAACTCCACCGCACTCAGTTCGGCGCCCAGGTAGCCGGCGATGCTGAAACTGCTGATGGCCAGGTCGGCGATGCCTTCGTGCAGCACCTCCTCGACGCCGGACAGCACTTCTTCGCGCAGACGCACCCGGCAGCCGCGGCTCTGCGGCATGAAGGCGCTCAGGGCGCGGACCAGGCGGGCATTGGGGTAGGCGGCGTCGACCACCAGGCGCACCTCGGCTTCCCAGCCCTGTTCCATGTGATGGGCGAGGTCTTCCAGCTGACTGGCCTGCTTGACCAGTTGCCGCGAGCGGCGCAGCAGCACGCTGCCGGCGTCGGTGAGCACGGCCTTGCGCCCATCGATACGCAGCAGTGGCACGCCCAGTTGGTCCTGCATGCGCGCCACGGTGTAGCTCACCGAGGATTGCGACCTGTGCAGGGCCTCGGCGGCCTGGGCGAAGCCGCCGTGATCGACCACGGCCTGCAGGGTTCGCCATTGATCGAGGGTTACGCGCGGCGCTTTCATCTTCGGCTCCTGTTGTCCTAAGCTGGCGCACTTCCCATGGAGAGCGCCGTATGAAGAAATACTGTGTTGCTTTGCTGGCCCTGCTGCCGTTGACGGCCCTGGCGGCCTATCCCATCGAGGTGGAAAAGAAGCTGGAGACGGGTATCAAGATCGATACCACCACCTACGACACTGCCAACGACATGACCACCATCACCCTGAACAACTATGGCGACGCGGCGGCTTCCTGCCGGGTGACCTTCCGCAATGGCCCGGAAACCCCGCGGGTCCGGCGGGTGGACGTGCCGGCTGGCAAGAGCCTCGACGTCAATGCTTCGTTCAACAAGCAGATCATCAAGATGCGCATCGCGGTGGACTGCAAAGGGCAACAAGCAAATTAACTGATAGATTTGACCGAGTTTTTACGCTTTTTTATCGATAGGTCAATCATTAATCTCACCTCCATCGACTTAGCGACCTTGCCGATGGAGGCAACCTTCAATGTCCCGCGTACTGATCATCGAAAGCAGCGCCCGCCAGCAGGATTCCACTTCCCGTCAACTGACCCGTGATTTCATCGCCCAATGGCAAGCGGCCAACCCTGCCGACACCGTGACTGTGCGCGATGTGGCACTGAACCCGCTGCCGCACCTGGACAGCACCTTGCTGGGTGGCTGGATGAAGCCGCAGGACCAGCGCAGCGCAGAAGAAGCGCAGGCCCTGACCCGCTCCAACGAACTGACCGACGAAGTACTGGCCGCCGACGTGCTGGTGCTGGCCGCGCCGATGTACAACTTCACCATCCCGAGCACCCTGAAGGCCTGGCTGGACCATGTGCTGCGTGCCGGCGTGACCTTCAAGTACACCGAGACCGGCCCGCAAGGCCTGCTCACCGGCAAGCGCGCCTACGTGCTGACTGCCCGCGGCGGCATCCATGCCGGCGCCGCCAGCGATCACCAGGAACCCTACCTGCGCCAGGTGCTGGCCTTCATCGGCATCCACGACGTGACCTTCATCCATGCCGAGGGCCTGAACATGGGCGGCGACTTCCACGAGAAGGGCCTGAACCAGGCCAAGGCCAAGCTGGCTGCGGTGGCTTGAGGTAAAGAACATTCCCTGACTGACACCCCTTTTTGCTCCTTTGGGTGTACTGCCCGGTCGAAGCCCTGCGCTTGGCCGGGCTTTTTTATTGCTCTTGAAGGCCTCATCGCCGGCCACGCCGGCTCCCACAGGTTTAGCGGTGCAAACGATCCTTGTGGGAGCCGGCGTTGCCGGCGATGAGGCCCTCCGCTTCAAAACAAATCCCGAGAATTGCACTCGGATACCCCAACCCGCTAAGGTCGCCGCCTTGATCCCCGAGAGGCAACCATGGGCTACCTACTGATCGTCGCGCTGATCCAGGCGTATTCCTTCAACCTGATCGGCGAATACCTCGCCGGGCATGTCGACAGCTACTTCGCGGTATTGGCCCGGGTGGTGCTGGCCCTGCTGGTGTTCCTGCCGCTGACCCGCTGGCGCCAGGTCGAGCCGCGCTTCATGCGGGCGATGCTGGTGATCGGCGCGCTGCAGTTCGGCATTACCTACGTCTGCCTGTACCTCAGCTTCCGCGTGCTGACGGTGCCGGAAGTGCTGCTGTTCACCATCCTCACCCCCTTGCACGTGACCCTGATCGAAGATGCGCTGAACCGCCGCTTCAATCCCTGGGCGCTGCTCGCCGCGCTGGTGGCGGTGGCGGGCGCCGCAGTAATCCGCTTCGAAAGCATCGACCCGGACTTCTTCATCGGCTTCCTGCTCCTGCAACTGGCCAACTTCACCTACGCCGCCGGCCAGGTTCTGTACAAGCACCTGGTCGCCCGCCACCCCAGCGACCTGCCGCACTACCGGCGCTTCGGCTATTTCTACCTGGGGGCGCTTATCGTCGTGCTCCCGGCCTTCCTCGCCTTCGGCAATGCCGAGCGCCTGCCCACCAGCGATGCCCAGTGGGGCGTGCTGCTGTTCCTCGGCCTGGTGCCGACCGCGTTGGGGCTGTACTGGTGGAACAAGGGTGCCTGCCTGGTTTCAGGCGGCACCCTTGCGGTGATGAACAATCTGCATGTCCCGGTGGGCCTGCTGCTCAACCTGCTGATCTGGAATCAGGACGAGCCGTTGGGGCGCCTGGCCCTGGGCGGCAGCATCATCCTGGCGTCACTCTGGCTCAGTCGCCTCGGCACGCAGCGCCCGGCGCTCGCCGGCCAGGCCGGTCGTTAGCGAATCCAGCCCGGCGCGCAGGTCACTGCCGCTGGGCTGCTGGTACAGGGCCAGGCCGAACTCCGGCAGCACCGCCAGCAGGTAGTCGAAGATATCGCCCTGGATCCGCTCGTACTCGGCCCACACCGTGGTGCGGGTGAAGCAGTAGATCTCCAGCGGCACGCCCTCGGCGGTGGTCTGCATCTGGCGGACCATGCAGGTCATGCCCTGCTGCACGTCGGGGTGGTTCTTCAGGTAGGCGAGGGCGAAGGCGCGGAAGGTGCCGATATTGGTCAACCGGCGGCGGTTGGCCGAGAGCTCGGCGACCTGGCCCTGGGCTTCATTCCAGTCGTGCAGTTCGTTGCGCTTTTGCGCCAGGTAGTCCTTGAGCAGGCGCACGTCGGTCAGGCGGTGCTGTTCTTCGGCGGTGAGGAAGCGCACGCCGCCGGCGTCGATGAACAGGCTGCGCTTGATCCGCCGCCCGCCCGATTGCTGCATGCCGCGCCAGTTGCGGAAGGACTCGCTCATCAGGCGCCAGGTGGGGATGGAGACGATGGTCTTGTCGAAATTCTGCACCTTGACCGTGTGCAACGTGATGTCCACCACATCGCCATCGGCGCCGACCTGGGGCATCTCGATCCAGTCGCCGACCCGCAGCATGTCGTTGCTGGTCAGCTGCACGCTGGCGACGAACGACAGCAGGGTGTCCTTGTACACCAACAGGATCACCGCCGACATGGCACCCAGGCCGGACAGCAGCAACAGCGGCGAGCGGTCGATCAGGGTGGCGACGATGATGATCGCGCCGAACACGTAGAGCACCATCTTCGCCAGTTGCACGTAGCCTTTGATCGAGCGGGTGCGGGCGTGTTCGGTGCGCGCGTAGATGTCCAGCAGGGCGTCGAGCAGGGCGGCCAGGGCCAGTAGCAGGAACAGGATGGTGAAGGCCAGCGCCACATTGCCGAGGAAATGCTGGCTGGTGGCGCTCAGCTCCGGCACCAGCTTCAGGCCGAACTGCACCACCAGCGACGGGGTGATCTGCGCCAGGCGGTGAAAGACCTTGTTGTGCAGTAGGTCCTTGAGCCACAGCAGCGCCGGCTGTCGGCTGAGCAGCTTGACCGCATGCAGGATGACGAAGCGCGCCACGCGCCCCAGCAGCAGGGCGATGACCAGCAGCGCCACCACGCCGATAGCCGCATGCAGCACGGGATGCTGGTCGAGGGTGCCCCAGAGGTCGAGGGCGTCTTGCCAGAACTGTTCGATAGCCATGGGTAACGCAAAAACTCCGGATCAATGAAAAACAGGGTCGTCATTAGAGCCGCACCGACGCTCCCCGGGCAAAAAGAAATTCGGCTCCGGCGGCGGAAAACGTTACCCTATGTGGCTGAATTTCTGCACATGCCCGAGGTTACATCCGTGTTTTCCCAATTCGCCCTGCACGAACGCCTGCTCAAAGCCGTCGCCGCACTCAACTTTGTCGAGCCGACGCCGGTGCAGGCGGCGGCCATTCCCCTGGCCTTGCAAGGGCGTGACCTGCGGGTGACGGCGAAAACCGGCAGCGGCAAGACCGCGGCCTTTGTCCTGCCGGTGCTCAACCGCTTGGTCGACCTGAACCAGAAGCGCGTCGAGATCCGCGCCCTGGTCCTGCTGCCGACCCGCGAGCTGGCCCAGCAGACCCTCAAGGAAGTCGAGCGTTTCGCCCAGTTCACCTTCATCAAGTCGGGAATCATCACCGGCGGCGAAGACTTCAAGGAACAGGCAGCGATGCTGCGCAAGGTGCCGGACATCCTCATCGGTACCCCGGGCCGCATGCTCGAACACCTCAACGCCGGCAACCTGGACCTCGAGCACGTGCAGGTGGTGGTCCTCGATGAAGCCGACCGCATGCTCGACATGGGCTTTGCCGAAGACGTCGAGCGCATGTGCGGGCTGTGCCCGAACCGCGAGCAGACCCTGTTGTTCTCCGCCACCACCGGCGGTGCCGGCCTGCGCGACATGATCGCCAAGGTGCTGAAGGACCCGGAGCACCTGATGCTCAACGCGGTCAGCCAGCTCAACGAAACCACCCGCCAGCAGATCATCACTGCCGACCACAACCAGCACAAAGAGCAGATCGCCCAGTGGCTGCTGGCCAACGAGACCTACGAAAAGGCCATCATCTTCACCAACACCCGGGTCATGGCCGACCGCATCTACGGTCACCTGGTGGCCAAGGACGTGAAGGCCTTCGTCCTGCACGGCGACAAGGACCAGAAGGACCGCAAGCTGGCCATCGAGCGCTTCAAGACCGGCGGCGCGAAAGTGCTGGTGGCCACCGATGTGGCGGCCCGCGGCCTGGACGTCGATGGGCTGGACCTGGTGATCAACTTCGACATGCCACGCAGCGGTGACGAGTACGTGCACCGTATCGGCCGTACCGGTCGTGCCGGCGCCGATGGCCTGGCGGTGTCGCTGATCTGCCACGGCGACTGGAACCTGATGTCGAGCATCGAGCGCTACCTGAAGCAGACCTTCGAGCGCCGCGTGATCAAGGAAGTGAAGGGCACCTACAGCGGGCCGAAGAAGGTCAAGGCGTCGGGCAAGGCGGCCGGGGCGAAGAAGAAAAAGACTGCGGACAAGAAGGGCGACAAGAAGGTCGCAGCCAAGCGCAAGCCGACCGCCAAGCCACGGCCGAATGCACCGCTGACCAGTTCCGATGGTCTGGCGCCGCTGAAGAAGAAGCGCGCTCCGGCGGCTGAGTAATCAGCCGCTCTTGAGGGCCCTATCGCCGGCAACGCCGGCTCCCACAGGTATCGGGGCATGCCGCCGAAACTTGTGGGAGCCGGCGTTGCCGGCGATGAGGCCCTCGAATTCACCACAGGATCAGGTCTTTTTCTCGGCCTCCTTCAATTCCTGCATCCGCTTGTCGATCAACTGGCACTTGTCCGGCAGGTCCTTGCTCTCCGTCCCCAGCTTCATCCCTCGCAGCTCATCATTGATTTCCTTGGCCTTCTGCGGATTCTGTTCGGTCAGCCGCGTCACTTCCTTGGCCAGTTCCTCACGTTTCTCCGTCGCCTCCTCCAGGGTGCAGGCCCAGCTCGGCAGGGCCAGCAGCAGACTGGCGGTGGCGGTCAGCATCATCAGGGTCTTCATGGTCGAGCCTCCTTGTTCCAGGTTCCCGGTTGAGGCGGGTGCCGTCGGGAAAGTTCAGTCGAACCGCGGCGACCCGGGCCGGTCACAACCTTGACTGTCACCACCCGAGGCCTTTGCCATGAGCACTGTGTATGACTGGGACCTGATCGAACGCCTGCTGCATGACGTGCAGAACTGCGCCGGACAAGACTTCAAACCGCGCGCCAGCGCCGAGGCGCACGCCACGCAGTTGGCGGCGACAGGCCAGCCGGTGGGCAACGTGGATCATCTGAAGACCCGCGCCTGCGAGTACGAACAACTGCTGGTGTTGCGCGGCTATATCGTCGGCCGGCCGACGGAAGAGGGCGGCAATGGCGAGAACTTCATGCTCACCGAACGCGGCTCGCGCCTGCTGAGCCTGATCGACAGCAGCATCCCCGGTAACGACCACCCTCGCCAGGTCCTCGATGACCAACCCGACGCGCTGGACGAGGCCACCTTCGAGGAAGTCGCCGCGAAAGCGCAGATTGCCTGAAAATGGTGCAGACACATCTGGTAATGCCTGACCGCCCGCATCAATAATTGGCGCCAATTCTTCGCTGCCAAGAGGTTGTCATGCCGTTGCCAGAGTGTGGGGGTGAGCGATGAGTACGCCCCGTCGCGATCCCGATGCCTTCGCTTTCCAGGTCATGCTCGGCCTGTGCCTGATCTGGGGTGTCCAGCAGGTGGCGGTGAAATGGGCTGCCGCCGATATTGCCCCGGTGATGCAGGCGGCGACCCGCTCGGGGATTTCCGCGCTGCTGGTCGGCCTGCTGATGTGCTGGCGCGGCGGCTGGGAGCAGGTGGGCACGACCTGGCGCGCGGGTTTGCTGGCCGGCGCGCTGTTTGGTATCGAGTTCCTGTTTATCGCCGAGGGCCTGCTGCTGACCTCGGCGGCGCATATGTCGGTGTTCCTCTACACCGCACCGGTGTTCACCGCCCTCGGTCTGCATTTCAGCCTGCCCAGCGAGCGCCTGCGGCCGTTGCAGTGGCTGGGGATCCTGTTGTCGTTCGGCGGGATCGCGGTGGCCTTTGCCGGCGGCCTGTCGCTGGATGATCTCAACGGCCCGATGCTGCTGGGCGATGCCTTCGGCGTTCTGGCCGGCGCGGCTTGGGGCGCGACCACTGTAGTGGTGCGCTGCTCGCGGCTGTCCGAAGCGCCGGCGACCCTGACCCTGTTCTATCAGTTGGCGGTGGGCTTTGTCGGCCTGCTGCTGATCGCTGCCTTCAGCGGCAAGATCACCCATGTCACGTTGACCCCGATCGCCATCGGCAGCGTTCTGTTCCAGGCCCTGGTGGTGTCGTTCTTCAGTTACCTGACCTGGTTCTGGCTGCTGCGCAAATACCTGGCCTCGAACCTTGCGGTGTTCTCCTTCGTCACGCCGATCTTCGGCGTGACCTTCGGCGTGCTGCTGCTGGACGAGCCGCTGAGCCTGAACTTCATCCTCGGCGCCCTGTGCGTGTTACTGGGCATCGTCCTGGTCAGCGCGGAACAGTGGGTGCGCAGGCGCTTGCGCGCACTGCTGGGACAGCGTTAGGGCGCAAGGTCAGCAGGCCGGCTAGCAGCAAACCACTGCCGGCCACCAGCAGCGCAGGTTGCAGGCTGCCGGCGAACTGATTGCTTAGCGCGGCGAGCAACGGGCCGCTCAACTGGCCGATGGCGAAGCAAGCGGTGAGCAGGCCGGCATTGCGCTGGGTGGCGTGGGGCGCCAGTTCCCGTGAACGCTGCATGACCAGTTGCATACAGGCCAGGAACGGGCCGCCGCAGAGGATCACGCCCAGCATCAGGCCCAGGCCGTCGCCCATCAGGCAGGCGAACACCCCGGCCGCTTGCAGCCACAGGGTCAGCATCAGCCAGCGCGGTGTGCTGCCGGTTGTCGGCCGGCGCAGGCTGAGCAGCATCACGCCGAGGGCCGCCGCCAGGCCGAAGCCAGGCCAGAACAGGTCGGCCAGCCAGTGGCCGTGGAAACGTGCGCTGGCCATCTGCGACATGAAGGTCGCGGGGATGATGTAGCCGATCCCGTACAAGCCATAGATCACCCCCAGGCGAGCGATACCGCGGGTCGGTGCGCTGCTGGTTGCTGCCTGGCTGGCGGCCGGCAGATGCTCGGGGCGCGGCAGCAGCGGCCGGATCGCCAGCAGCATGATCAGCGCGGCAGCGGCATAGATCAGCCACAGCGGTGCCGAGCCCAGGCCATACAGGTTGGAAACCAGCGCCAACAGGCCGGTGAGCATGATGCCCAGGCCGGGACCGGCGAAGATCAGCGCACCGAGCCGTGGCAGATTGTGATGGGCGGCCAGCGGCTGGGTCAGGCTGGTGATCATCACCAGCACCCAGGCACTCGCCACGCCGGTGCCGAAGCGCAGCAGGGCGTGGCCGACGAAGCCGTCCGCCTCGAACGACACCAGGGTCAGCAGCACGCACAGCCACAGGCCGATATCCAGGCGCAGGCGGATCTGCCGGGGGCTGCGGGCGAACATCGCATCCAGCGCGCCGAGCAGGTAGCCGAGGTAGTTGGCGGCGGCCACCAGGCCGGCGGTGGTCAGGCTGAGCTGGCCTTCGCCGACCAGGTGCGGCAGCTGCGGGGTCAGGGCGAAGCGGCCGATGCCCATGGCCATCATCAGGGCGACGAAGCTGGCCATCAGGCGCAGGGTTGGCGACATGTCCGTTACTCCTGTCAGAGGATTCGTTAGATGTCGTCAGACTACTGGTGGTTGGCATTCTTAAAAATTGAATAATAATGAGCGACTTGTTCAATTTTGGAGAACGGTTGTGGAGTTGAGCCAATTGCGCATTTTCCAGGCCGTGGCCGAAACCGGTTCGGTCACCCGCGCCGCCGAGTTGTTGCACCGGGTGCCGTCGAATCTCTCGACCCGCCTGCGCCAGCTTGAAGAACAGCTCGGCGTCGAGCTGTTCCACCGCGAGCGCCAGCGCCTGCAACTGTCGCCCGCCGGCAAGGTGCTGCTGGACTACGCCGCGCGCATGCTGGCCCTGCACGACGAGGCTTTCGCCGCAGTGCAGGGTGGTCAGCCCGCTGGCGAATTCATCCTTGGCAGCATGTACAGCACGGCGGCGATTCACCTGCCGGCGTTGCTGGCGCGGTATCACAAGACCTACCCGGCGGTGAACCTGCAGGTGCAGACCGCCCCCAGCGGCGAATTGCTTGAAGGCCTGCTTGCCGGGCGCCTGGATGCGGCATTGCTGGACGGGCCGCTGTCGTTGTCCGGGCTGGATGGTGTGCCGCTGTGCGAGGAAACCCTGGTGATGATCACCGAGCCGGATCACCCGCCGGTGCGCAGCGCGCGGGATGTGGCCGGGCGTCCGGTGTTCACCTTCCGCAAGGGCTGTTCCTACCGCATGCGCCTGGAGGCCTGGTATGCCCACGACCATGCCGCCATGGGCCGGGCCATGGAGATCGAGTCGTACCAGAGCATGCTGGCCTGTGTAGTGGCGGGTTCCGGGGTGGCGTTGATGTCGCAATCGATGCTCGACAGCCTGCCCGGGCGCGAGAATGTCGCGGCCCACCGCCTGCAAAGCCCGTTCGACCAGGCCACCACCTGGCTGGTGTGGCGCCGGGGCATGCGTGGGGCCAACCTGGATGCCTGGGTGAACCTGCAGGAAGAAGGGCGGGAGGCACCGTTCGTCGGCCAGGCGCTTAGCGCTTGATGCAGGTCAGGTGTGTAGGAAATTTCGCAAGCGGCAGTCCGCACATACGACTATGATTGCTACGAAACATCGTAGCCAAAGTGGATTGGACGATGACCCTCAAGGGGGAGATGCCATGAAAGACCTGATGATGAACTGGCTCCACGACCTGGCGGTCGCCCTGGGCCTGATCCCGCCGATGCAGCCGGTACCGATTCCGACCGATGAAGACAAGCGCAAGCGGCAGCCGCGGCGCTGAGGAGGTCAGTTGGTCATGTGTTGACCCGTAGGGCTCTATCGCTGGCAAGCCAGCTCCCACAGGGTCAGCGGTGCACGCGGTCCCTGTGGGAGCTGGCTTGCCAGCGATGAGGCCAGAGCTGCCAAAGAAAAAGGGCCTGCTATCTGCAGGCCCTTTTCAGTTCAGCTTCTCAAGCCAGCTTCGCCGCATTCACTTCCGCACGCGACATCAAGCTCACTACCACGAAACTCACCAGGCCGATGGCCAGGCTGTAGTAGATCGGCGTGTTCGCATCCATGCCGTCCTTGATCATGAACACCAGGGCAGTGACGAAGCCCAGGGTCATGCTGACGATGGCGCCGCGGGTAGTCGCGCGTTTCCAGTAGATCGCACCGATCAGCGGTACCAGCATGCCGCCCACCAGCAGGTTGTAGGCCAGGGTCAGGGCGCTGATCACGTCTTCCACCACCAGGGCGATGGCCAGTACGACCAGGCCGGTGAGCAGGGTGAACAGACGGTTGATCGCCAGGCTCGACTGCTTGCCGCCACGCAGTTTCGGCAGCAGGTCTTCGGTGAGTACGGTGGACGCGGCCAGCAGACCGGCGCTGGCGGTGGACATCATCGCGGCCAGGGCCGCAGCGATCACCAGGCCACGAATACCGTCCGGCAGCGCCGATTTGACGATGGCGGCGAAGGCGTTGTTGGCGTTGCCCAGGTCAGGCAGCAGCACATGGGCGGCCATGCCGATCACCGCGCAGACCAGACCGTAGATCACGCAGTACACGCCTGCGGTGGTGCCGGCGTACTTGGCGACGTTCTCGTCACGGGCGGTGAACACCCGCTGCCAGATATCCTGGCCGATCAGGATGCCGAAGAAGTAGATCAGGAAGTAGGTGATGATGGTGTCCCAGCCGATGGTGGTCAGGCTGAAGCTGGCCGCCGGCAGCTTGGCTACCAGCTCGTCCCAGCCGCCCACGCGGTACAGGCAGATCGGCAGCAGGACGAACATCAGGCCCACGGTCTTGATGATGAACTGGACGATGTCGGTCAGGGTCAGCGACCACATGCCGCCGATGGTCGAGTACACCACCACCACGCCGCCGCCGAGCAGGATCGCCGCCCAGAACGGCAGCTCGAACAGCACCTGCAGCACGGTACCGATGGCCAGGGTCGAGGTGACGCCGATCATCAGCGCGTAGGCGAGCATGATCACCGCACTGGCCTGGCGCGCCATCGGGTTGTAGCGACGCTCAAGCACCTGGGTCACGGTGAAGATGCGCAGGCGCAGCAGGGGTTTGGCGAGGAACAGGTTGAGGGCGATGATGCCCAGGCCCAGCGCGGCGCACAGCCAGAAGCCGGAAATGCCGTGGACGTAGCCCAGTTTTACGGTGCCGACGGTGGAAGCGCCGCCCAGCACGGTGGCGGCCATGGTGCCCATGTACAGGCTCGGGCCGAGATTGCGTCCGGCCACCAGGTATTCTTCGTGGGTCTTGGCGCGGCGCATGCCGTACCAGCCCAGCAACAGCATGCCGGCGGCGTATATCAGTACAACGAATATGTCCAAGGCCATGGGTGTCTCCAATTATCTTTTTTATGTGAGATCGATCCCGCGCGCGGCAGGCCGTCGCGGGTCTTTTCTTCGTAGTAGCGCGGCCCGTGGTGAAGCGGGCCGCCGTCATGGCTCCTGCCGGATTGCCGTCCTTGCCTTGGCTTTAGCGACGGGCTACGCCGGGCAGCACGCAGAGCATTTCGTAGAGCAGGTTGGCGCCGAGCAACGAGGTGTTGCCGGTGGTGTCGTAGGGTGGGGAGACCTCCACCAGGTCGCAGCCGATCAGGTCCAGGCCCTGGCAACCGCGGATGATTTCCATCGCCTGGATGGTGGTCAGTCCGCCGATTTCCGGAGTACCGGTGCCCGGCGCCCAGGCCGGGTCGATGCCGTCGATGTCGAACGACAGGTACACCGGGCCGCCGCCGACCTTCTCGCGGACTTCTGCCATCAGCGGCTCCAGCGACTTGTGCCAGCACTCTTCGGCCTGGACCACGCGGAAGCCCTGTTTGCGGCTCCAGTTGAAGTCTTCGGCGGTATAGCCCTGGGCGCGCAGGCCGATCTGCACCACGCGATCGCAATCGAGCAGGCCTTCTTCCACGGCGCGGCGGAAGGTGGTGCCGTGGGCGATCTTCTCGCCGAACATGTGGTCGTTGACGTCGGCGTGGGCGTCGATGTGGACCAGGCCGATCTTGCCGTGCTTTTTGTGCAGGGCACGCAGGATCGGCAGGGTGATGGTGTGGTCGCCGCCCAGGGTCAGGGGGATCACATTGTGCTCGACGATGGTGTCGTAGGCTTCTTCGATGATGCGCACGGCGTCGAGCAGGTTGAAGGTGTTGATCGCCACATCACCGATATCGGCGACCGACAGCGAGTCGAACGGCGCGGCGCCGGTGGCCATGTTGTACGGGCGGATCATCACCGACTCGGCGCGGATCTGCCGCGGGCCGAAGCGGGTGCCGGAACGCAGGGAGGTACCGATGTCCAGGGGCACGCCGATGAAAGCGGCGTCCAGACCGGCAGGGCTTTGCAGGTGAGGAAGGCGGAGCATGGTAGCGATGCCGCCGAAGCGCGGCATTTCGTTGCCGCCCAGTGGTTGGTGAAGAATCTTGTCCACGGTTTCGGGCCTCATCGATTCGATTGTTCTAGTTGTTGATATCTGTTCTCGACAGCGGCCAGCCAGCCGCAATTGTCCTGGAACAGTTGCTGTGCGGCTTAGTCTGCGAAAGGTAGTGCGGTAGAAGAATCGCTACAGGCAAATACTTAGTTCAGGTTTTTCTGAACTATCTTCTCAGGCACGGTTAGACTGTGCCGATTTCCGACCTGCGGACGCCCGTTGCCATGGCCTCGAACCTGCCCGATCTGAAGCTGCTGCGTATCTTTGCCAGCGTGGTGCGCCATCAGGGCTTCGCCAACGCCCAGCGCGACCTCAACCTGTCCACTTCGGCGATCAGCACCTACATGAGCCAGCTGGAAGGGGCACTGGGCATCGTCCTCTGTCATCGCGGTCGCGGCGGTTTCAGCCTGACCAGCAAGGGCGAACTGTTCCATCAGGAGACCCTGCGCCTGCTCGCCGAGCTGGACGGCTTCGAGCAATACGCGGCAGCGCTCAAGGGCGAGCTGCGCGGCACCCTCAACCTCGGAGTGATCGACTCCACCGTCGGCGACCGTGCCTTGCCCCTGGCCGAAGCCATCGGTGCCTACAGCCTGGAACACCCGGCGGTGCACCTGCACCTGTCGGTGTCGAGTCCCTACGAGTTGCAGCTGGGCGTGCAGGATAACCGCCTGGATCTGGCGATCGGCGCCTTCTCCACGCGAATGAGTGGGCTGGTCTATCAGCCCCTGTACCGCGAGCAACATTGGCTGTATTGCAGCAATCGCCACCCGCTGTACCACGAGCGGCGCATCCCCGAGCAGGTGATTACCCAGCAGCGCATGGTCGGCCGTGGCTACTGGAGCCAGGCGGAACTGGCCCGGCATGGTTTCAAGCACAGCGCCGCAACCGTGGAGAGTATGGAAGCGCAGCTGATTCTGGTTCTGTCCGGCGCTTACATTGGCTATCTGCCCGAACACTATGCCCAGGCCTGGGTCGACAAGGGCGACCTGCGGGTGCTGTCGCCGGCGACCTTCGGTTACCAGGCGCCGTTTTCCATGATCATCCGCCGTGGGCGCAGCCGCGAACCGTTGATCCAGACCTTCCGCGACCTGCTTCGTGCGCAGTTGACGCCAAGCTGATGATGGCCAGTAGCCATTCATACTTTGTGTCTATGGTAAAAATACTGGCCCGTTGCCCCCATCCAGTTGAATGCTCTGCTAGACCTTTTCTTGCTGTGATGAACTTTCCATCCATCTCATCAGCAGGGATCGCAAGATGCGCAATAACTTGCCCGTTACTGAGCATGAAAGAACCTTCCCCCAGGAACAGCGACTGATCTCCACCACCGACCTGAACAGTCGCATCACCTATTGCAACGACGCATTCGTCGCCATCAGCGGCTTCACCCGCGAAGAATTGATCGGCCAACCGCACAACATCGTCCGCCACCCCGACATGCCGCCTGCGGTGTTCGGCCATATGTGGGAGACGATCAAGGAAGGCAAGCCGTGGATGGGGGTGGTCAAGAACCGTGCGAAGAACGGTGATTTCTACTGGGTCAGCGCCTATGTCACGGCGATCTACGAGAACGGCCGAATCAGTGGCTACGAGTCGGTGCGCTCGCTGCCGACCCGTGACCAGGTTGGGCGGGCCTCGGCGCTGTATGCACGATTGCGCGCCGGCCGTGCGCCGACGCCCCTGGCTGCGCGGGTCATGGATGTGCTGGAGCATGGCTGGCCGTTGCTGGTGGCCGGGCTGGTGTCGGTGTTCGGCTACCTGGCCTTGCCGCAGTACGCTGCCCTTGGCTTGCTCATGGCCAGTCTGCTGGCGGCCTGGTTTCTTATGGAGAGTCGCCACAACCGGATCATCCATCGCACCCTGGCCGAACACCCGAAGGCCTTCACCAGCCCGCTGGTGGCCCTGACCTACAGCCGCAACCTCGGCCCGCAAGGGCGCCTGGACCTGGCGATGATCAGCGAGGAGGCGCGCCTGCAGACCGCACTGACGCGCCTGGTGGACGCCGGTGTCAGCGTCAAGACACGGGCTTCGCAGTCGTCGGACCTGTCCGACTCCCAGGCCCAGGCGCTTGACCGCCAGCGCAGCGAAACCGACCAGTCGGCCACGGCGGTGGCGCAGATGGCGGCGACCATCCAGCAGGTCACCCAGAACGTGCAGAACACCGCCCATGCCGCGTCCGACGCCGATGAGCTGACCCGCCAGGGCAGCAGCCTGGCGCAGCAGAGCCTGAAGGCGATGGGCAGCATGACCGAGGCGGTGCACGAGATCGGCCAGGCGGTCAACGCCCTGGCCGAGCAGACCCAGTCCATTGGCAGCGTGGTGGACGTGATCACCTCGATTGCCGAGCAGACCAACCTGCTGGCCCTCAACGCGGCTATCGAAGCCGCACGAGCGGGCGAGCAGGGCCGGGGTTTTGCCGTGGTGGCCGACGAAGTCCGTTCCCTGGCACAGCGCACCCGGGCCTCGACCGAGGAGATCCACCAGATCATCGCCTCGCTGCGTGCCGGTGCCGACCGGGCGGTGAGCAGTGCCAGCAAGGGCGAGCAGATCTCCCGCGACAGCGTGCACAGTGTCGAAGCGGTGCAGCAGGCGCTTGGCGGGATCAGCGAGGCGGTCAGTCGCATCACCGGCATGAGCCAGCAGATCGCCACGGCCTCCGAGCAGCAGAGTCATGTGGTGGAAGACATCAACCAGCAGATCGTGCGCATTGCCCAGCTTTGCGACCACAGCGCCGGCCAGGCCCGGCAGGGTGCTGAGATCAGCCTGGAACTGGAGCGCATGGCCGGTTACCTGCACGACCTCGCCGAACGCTTCAACCGTTAGCTTCATCGCCGGCCCACAAGGATGTGGGTGCTTTCCGGGACTGCTGTGGCACACTTCTCCGCCCCAGGAGAACCCGATGTCCAGAATCCACTGCGAGCGCTGCCTGCGCCCACAAAGCCATTGCCTTTGCCCGTCGATCCCGTCGCTGGAAAGTCGTACCCGGGTGGTGCTGTTGCAGCATCCCGATGAAGTGCGTCATGCGCTGAACACGGCGCGACTGGCGGCGCTGGGGCTGCGAAATGCCGAACTGCGGGTGGGGGAGGTGTTCGACGACCTTGCGCAACTGATCGCCACGCCCGGCTACCGGGTGGCCTTGCTGTTTCCGGGCGAGGAAGCGCAGCCGTTGCAGGCCTATGGTGAAGACGCGGATTCGCGTCCCTGGTTGCTGATCGTGCCCGACGGCACCTGGCGCAAGGCGCGCAAGCTGCTCTATCTCAATCCGCTGCTGGAGGGGCTGCCGCGGGTGACCCTGGCCGAGGTGCGGCCGTCGCGCTACCGGCTGCGCAAGGCGCCGGAAGAAGGAGCTCTGGCGACCATCGAGGCAGTCACCCAGGCCTTGAATGTGCTGGAGGGGGAAGGGCGATTCGATGAGCTGTTGCGGCCGTTCGACAGGCTGATCGAGGCGCAGATCGAGGCGATGGGGCGGGAGACGTTCGAGCGTAATCACCTTCGGTAAATGGTGGTGATTTTGCGGGCCTCATCGCTGGCAATGCCAGCTCCCACAGGGTTTGCGGTGCACGCAATACCTGTGGGAGCCGGCGTTGCCGGCGATGAGGCCGTCAGCCTTCACCTTTCCCGCAAGGCCTCGGTACGCGCCTTGAGCACCGGCTTGAGCAGGTAGTCCAGCACGCTCTTCTCGCCGGTGATGATATCCACCGTCGCCACCATCCCCGGGATGATCAGCAGCGGCTTGTTGTCCCCGCCCAGGTGATTCTTTTCCGTGCGCACCTGGATCATGTAGAAGGCATTGCCCTTGTCGTCGGTGATGGTGTCGGCGCCGATCAGTTCCAGCCTGGCCTTCAGGCCGCCGTAGATGGAGTAGTCGTAGGCGCTGAACTTGACCATCGCGCTTTGCCCCGGATGCAGGAAGGCCACGTCCTGCGGCCGCACCCGGGCCTCGATCAGCAGGTTGTCCTCCACCGGCACGATTTCCACCATGTCGCTGCCCGGCTGGACCACGCCGCCAATGGTGTTGACCTTGAGCAGCTTGATGATGCCGTGCACCGGCGAAACCACCGTGGTGCGGTTGACCCGGTCATCGATGGCGACGCTGGTGGCGGTGATCTTCGACAGGTCGGTGCGTTTTTCGTTGAGTTCCTTGGCCGCTTCGGAGCGGAAGCTGGCGTCGGTTTCCTCGATCTTGCTCCTGATCTCCGCCACCGCCGCCTCGGCCCGGGGGATCGCCAGGCTGGTGGCGTTCATCGAGCCGCGGGCTTCCACGGCGTTGCGCTTGAGACGGAGGATCTCCACCGGCGAGATAGCGCCGGTCTTGACCAACGGGGTCGACATGTCCAGTTCCTGTTGCAGCAGGGCCAGGCCGGAACGGTACTGCTCCAGCTTGGAGCGGAACTCCGCCAGTTCCTGGGTCTTCTGCCGCAGTTGTTCGTTCAGGGTCTGTTTCTCGCTGCCCAGGCGGCGCTGCCGCGATTGATACAGGGCCATCTCGTCCTCTGCGACCTGCGGCGCCTTGCTGCGCACCTCGGCCGAGACCTGGAACGGCTTGCCCTCGGCCTCTGCCGCCAGGCGATCGACCTGGGCGGTGAGGGCATAGCGGTCGGCTTCGCTCTCGCCCTTGTTCGAGCGAAAGCGCGTGTCGTCGAGACGCAGCAGGGTATCGCCCTTGTTCACCATCTGCCCTTCGCGGACGAAGATCTCGGTGACGATGCCGCCCTCTAGGTTCTGGATGACCTGGACCTTGCTCGACGGGATTGCCTTGCCTTCGCCGGTGGTCACTTCATCGAGCACGGCGAATTTGGCCCACACCAGCGCCACCAGCAGCAGCGCTGCTGCCAGCCACACGGTGAGCCGCGACAGGCGTGGCGAGTCCTGCAGGGTGGCCTTGGCCAGGTCCGGCAGATAGTCGCGTTCGGCGGTCTTGTTGAAGCTGTTGAAGTAGCTGCGTAGCGAGGACATGGTGCTTGCGCCTCCCATCTAGCACGGTCCCTGTGGGAGCTGGCTTGCCAGCGATAGCGGTGGTGTATCCCCTATTGCAATCGCTTGCAAGCCAGCTCCCACAGGGACCGCGTCGTGCTTTTTTTAGAGTGCCTGGCCGATCCGGCCCTTGCGCAGGGCATCGATGACCGCATCCTTGGCCCCGTCGGCAACGATCTTGCCGTTGTCCAGCACCAGCAGGCGGTCCACCAGGCTGAGCATCGAGGTGCGGTGGGTCACCAGCAGCAGGGTCTTGCCTCCGATCCAGCCGTGCAGACGCTGGCGCAGTTGTTCTTCGCTGCTGTTGTCCATATGGCTGGTGGGTTCGTCGAGGATCACGATCGGCGGCTCCAGCAGCATCGCCCGGGCCAGCAGCACGGCCTGGCGTTGACCGCCCGAGAGCAGTTGGCCGCGCTCGCCGAGGGGCCGGTCGAAGCCCCGTGGGTGCTGCTTGGCCAACTCGCTGACGCCGGTCAGTTCGGCGACTTCGAGCATCCGCGTATCGCTGACATAGCGGGCGCCGAGGGTCAGGTTGTCGCGCAGGCTGCCGGCCAGCAGCGGCAGGTCGTGGGCAACGTAGCCCAGTTGCTGGCGCAGGTCGGTGATATCCAGTTGGCGCAGGTCGAGGTTGTCGAGCAGGACCTGGCCATCGTCCGGTTCATAGAAGCCCATGACCATGCGCGCCAGGGTGCTTTTGCCCGAGCCGCTGCGGCCGATGATGCCGATGCGTTCACCCGGCTTGATGCTGAAGCTGATGCTGTTCAATGCCGCCGAGGCCTGGCCGGGGTAGCGGAAGGTCAGCCGGTTGACCTCCAGCGCGCCTTGCAGGCGGGTGTGTTCCAGTGGTTGCTGGTCGGCGCGGCGCTCCTGGGGCAGGGCCATCAGCGCGTCGGTGCTGCGCATGGTCAGTTGCGCCTGCTGGTAGCGGGTGATCAGCCCGGCGATCTGCCCCAGCGGCGCCAGGGTGCGGCTGCCGAGCATGTAGCAGGCGACCAGGGCGCCGACGCTGAGGTTGCCGGCAATGATGCTGTAGACCCCGGCGACGATGGTGGCCATGCCGCAGAACTGCTGGATAAACAGCGTACCGTTGGTGGCCAGGGCCGAGAGTTGACGGGCGTGGGCGTCGAGCTGGGTGAGGGCGCCGTGGGTGCTTTCCCACTGGTACTGGCGCTCGCTTTCGGCGCCGCAGGCCTTGAGGGTCTCCAGGCCGCCGAGGGTTTCGATCAGCAGCGCCTGGCGCACCGAGCCGAGGGCCAGGCTCTTCTGCACGGTGTCGCGCAGGCGTACCTGGATCAGCAGGGCGAAAACGATGGTCAGGGGAAAGGCGATCAGCGGGATCAGTACCAGCCAGCCGCCGAGCAGGCCGATCACCGCCAGCATCAGGACCACGAAGGGCAGGTCGATCACGCTGGTCAGGGTCACCGCGGTGAGAAATTCGCGCAGGCCCTGGAAGTCGTGGATGCTCTGGGCGAAGCCGCCGATGGTGGCCGGACGGGCCTTCATCGACATGCCGGTGATGCGCTCGAACAGGGTCGCCGAGAGGATCATGTCGGTCTTCTTCCCGGCCTGGTCCAGCAGGTGCGCGCGGACTACCCGCAGCACCAGCTCGAACAGCGTACCGATCAGCAGGCCGATGACCAGCACCCACAAGGTCGAGGTGGCCTGGTTGGGCACTACGCGGTCGTAGGTCTGCATGACGAACAGCGGCACCATCAGGCCCAGCAGGTTGATCAGCAGGCTGGCCAGCAGGGCATCGCTGTACAGCCAGCGGGATTGGCGCAGGGTGTCGCGGAACCAGGCATGCACTCGCGGCACCAGCGGATCGCGCTGCTGTTCCAGTTCATGCCGGGGGCGGGCGAACAGGGCGTGGCCGGCGTAGGCTTCGGCGAGTTCCTCGCGGCTGACCCACTGCTCGCCGCCATCGGCTTCGCAGGGCAGGATCAGCGCCTGGTCGTGGTCTTTCCAGCGCCGCAGTACCGCGCAGCGGCCATCCTTGAACAGCAGGAGCACCGGCAGGTTGAGCGCGGAGATCGCCTCCAGCTCACGGCGCAGAAGCCGCGCCTGCAACCCGGCCCGGGCCGCCGCACGGGGCAGCAGGTCGAGGTCGAGGCGTTGCTGCGGCAGGGGCAGGCCGCTGCTCAGGCTGGCGCGGCTGGCCGTGCAACCGTGAAGCTTGCAGAGAATCAACAGCCCATCGAGTAACGGATCATCGAAACTCTGGCGTTGGTCCGCCGAGCTCGCCGGTTGCATGCTGGTCACAATGGCCTACCTCCCGCCGAGGTGGCGGAACAGTGTCAACGCATTTCAGGCAACTGCACGTTGGTACGCACTTCGCTCTGGGCAATGGCTTCCGGCGGCAGGGAAATCTTCTGCTTGGTCAGCAGGTCGCCCATGTTGGCCAGCAGGCGATAACCGGCGAACTCCTCGGTGTACCGCACCTCGACGTAGCGCCGGTTGGCGTTGTACAGCTCGTTCTCGCTGTCCAGCAGGTCGAGCAGGGTGCGCTGGCCGAGGCCGAACTGATCCTGGTAGGCGGCGCGGACCCGGGTGGTGGTTTCCGCGTACTGCTTGGCCGTCGGGGTTTGCCTGGTGGCGTTGTTGAAGGCGTTCCAGGCCAGCGACAGGTCTTCGTTGAGCTGGCGCAGGGCGTTGTTGCGGATGTCCATGGCCTGGTTGATCTTGTAGGCATCGGATTGCAGCCGGGCCTTGTCGGTGCCACCGCGGAACAGGTTGTAGTTCATTTCGACGCCAGCTCGCCAGTCACTGTTGCTATGGCCCTCTTCGCCACCGATGTTGTTGTTGGCGCTGGTAGACAGCACTGCATCGAAGCGCGGATAGAACGGCGACTTGGCCACTTCATATTGCTTCTCCGCGGCCTCGATATCGGCCTGGGCCGATTTCAGGTACGGGTTGTCCTGCAGCATGGCGGTACGCGCATCCTGCAGATTGGCAGGCAGCGTGCCCTTGATCGATGCAGGGCTTTCCAGCTCATCGGGAGTACGGCCGACCACGCTATAGAAGTTGGCCTCGGCGTCCTGAAGATCTACCTCGGCGGTATACAGATTGTTCTCCGCCAGGGCGCGACGGGCGGTGGACTGATCGAGGTCGGCAGTGCTGCCGACGCCGCGCTCGCTGCGCAAGCCGATCTGATCGTTGACCCGCAGGTGTGCCTGGAGGTTGTTCTTCGCCAGGCTCAGCAATTCGCGACGCTTGAGCACTTCCAGATAGACCTCGATGGTCCGCAGCGCGACGGTCTGCGCCGTTGCCTGGGTGTAGTAGGCCCGGGACGTGGCCGTGGCCTGCTGGCGAGCGACTTCGTTGGAGGTATTGAAACCGTCGAACAGCATTTGCCGCAGGCGCAATTCCGACTGGGTGTAGTTGAGCGTTTCCTTGTTGTGGTTACGCGTGCCGTCGGGGTTGAGCCCGCGGGTATTCAAGTTGTCCGAACGTTCACGGCCATAACCGGCGACCAGGTCGACGCTGGGGTAGTAGCCACCCTTGGCCTGCTTCACATCTTCATCGGCAGACAGCCGACTGCTGCCTGCGGCCTTGATTTCCGGGTGGTAATCCACGGCGCTCTGCACGGCCTCCTGCAGGGACATGGCCTGTGCATTGGCGCAGGCGATGGCCAGTAAAACTGCACTGGTGATGGGGTTCAAAACGCGCATGGGTTACTTCTCCCTGATTCCTTTTTTTGGGTCTTGCATCGCCAAAAAAATGACGAAAATTTGAGTTCAAACCGTTTCAGGCTTGTAACAACTGAGCTAAGAACATTTGCGCGAAAACCTAAGAAGAAATTTTCATAAGGGTTATGCGAAAAAAAACTTATGCGGTCTAAGAAATCCAGCACATTGTTTAACCCACAGCCCGCGTGTACCGGGCGCTGAGGCGCTTTTTTACTGGCGCCAGAAAGTTTTCAGGTCGTTTTTCGACATAGGGCATGAAAGGAGTGGAGGGGAGTAGGGCAACGAAAAATATGGCGACAGAATTTTGGCGTATTGCCTTTCGCCAGTACTCGTTGCAACTCCGCCGCGGCGATCACCGTCGGGCACCCGGGGATTGATGACAAACCCACGGCTTTGACGGTCGCAGCTACTTCGAGTCGGACACTTTTCCGGGTGTCCGCCCACGAGACACCACAGGCTTTCCTGCAAGAGAACGTCGGCAGTGGAGAGGAGTGGCTAGATGGCTAAGTCAATCGGTGTGGTCAGCAAGGTGATCGGTCAGGTGTTCGCGGTCGAGGCTGATGGAACCCGGCGGTTGTTGGTCGAAGGTGATCGTCTGTTCGTCGGTGAGCAACTGGAAACCGGCGCGACAGGGGCGGTGGCGGTGCACCTGGCCAATGGCGGAGAGCTGACCCTGGGGCGCGACAGCAGCCTTAGCCTTTCCAATGCCTTGCTGGCCAACCAGGCTCCCCATGTGCTGGCGCCTGAGGTCATCACCCCGAGCGAAGCGCAGCTGACCGAGGTGGAAAAGCTCCAGCAAGCCATCGCCGCCGGCGGCGACCCGACCCAGGATGCCGAGGCCACTGCGGCCGGACCGGGCAATGCGGCGCCCGGCGCCCTGGGCGGCGGGCACAGTTTTGTCCTGCTCACCGAGGTGGGCGGGCGGGTCGATCCGGTGATTGGTTTTCCTACCGTCGGACTGCAGTTCTCCGGTGAACTGCCTGACTTGCTTGTCGGACTGATCGATCACAACGACGAACTTCCCGCCGTCAACAACCCCATCAGCTTCACAGGCCTGGACGTGACAGGGGGCGAGATTTCGGTCAGCGAGTCCAACCTGCCACTGGGTTCGGCCAGCGATACGGCGGCGTTGACCCAGGCCGGCAGCTTCAGCGTGGTAGCGCCGGACGGGGTGCTCAACCTGAATGTCGGCGGCATCAATGTATTGACCAATGGGGCGGTCACCGGTGTAGGACAGTCCGTTACCACCGGCCTTGGCAACGTCCTGACCATCACCGGCTATGACGCGGCCAGCGGCGTGGTCAGCTACAGCTACACCCTGACCACTGCCGGCAGCGCCCTGGGCGAGAGCATCCCGGTGTCGGCCAGCGACAGCAATGGCGACGTTACCAGCGGCAGCCTGGATGTCACCATCGTCGATGACGTACCGCGGGCGGTGGACGACAGCAACCCGTCGATCGCCACCGAGGCATCCACGGTGCTGACGGGCAATGTGCTGCCCAACGATATCCAGGGTGCGGACCGGGTCGCCAACCCGATCATCCCCGGCACCTTTGTCGGCACCTACGGCACGCTGGTGCTGGCGTCGGACGGCTCCTACACCTACACCCTGAATCCGTCGGACCCGGACTTCGTCAATCTCCATGGCGGCGGCAAAGGGACCGAGACCTTCACCTACACCCTGACTGACGCCGATGGTGACACCAGCACCGCCAACCTGGTGCTGAACATCACCAATCTCGACGACCCGGTCACCTTTGGCGGCGTCGGTGCCAACGGCGGGGTCATCACGGTCTTCGAGAAAAACCTTGGCAGCGGCAGCAGCCCTGATGCCGCTGCCCTGACCCAGAGCGGCAGCTTTACCGTCAGTGCGGCGGATGGTCTGCAAAGCCTGACTATCGGCGGGATCAATGTGGTCAGTGGCGGGGTGGCGAACACTGCAGTGCAATCGGTAGTCACGCCGCTGGGCAACACTTTCACCATAACCAGCTACGACCCCGCCACTGGTACGGTCACCTACAGCTACACCCTGCTCGGCAACGAAGCCCACCCGGCGGGCGGCGGTGCCAACAACCTCGGTGAGAGCTTCACCGTGGTGGCGACCGATACCGATGGCAGCAGCAACAGCATCAACCTGAATGTGGTGATCGTCGATGACGTGCCTACTGCTGTTGCGGATACCAATGCCTCGATGGCCACCGAGGCCGCTACGGTACTGACCGGGAATGTGCTGACCAACGATATCCAGGGGGCGGACCGTGTTGCCGGACCGATCGTTGCCGGCACCTTCACTGGAACCTACGGCACCTTGGTCCTGGCCGCAGACGGCTCCTACACCTACACGCTGAATCCTTCGGATCCGGACTTCTTCAACCTGCACGGTGGTGGGACGGGGACCGAGACCTTTACCTACACGCTGACGGATGCTGATGGCGATACCAGCACGGCGAATCTGGTGCTGGATATCAAGAACCTGAATGATCCGGTGACCCTTACCGGTCTTGATAACGCTGGCGGGGAGTTGTCGGTCTACGAGAAGAATCTGGGTGATGGCAGCAGTCCGAATGTGGCTGCTTTGACCCAGACCGGGACCTTCACCGTGACGGCTCCGGATGGTCTGCAAACCCTGAGTGTCGGCGGTATCAACGTGATCAGCGGTGGTGTAGCCGCCACCTTCCCACAAACAGCCACGACTCCTCTGGGCAATACCCTGACAGTCACCGGCTACAACGCCA